>CAMCRT010000014.1 GCA_945877355.1 uncultured Mitsuokella sp.
CCCCCTATGCAGACAGTTTTTGTTTTTCACTGTCTCTCATAAGGGGAGCATATCATTCAGGTGGGAGGCTGTTT
Organism: uncultured Mitsuokella sp.; assembly: GCA_945877355.1. Classification (GTDB taxonomy): domain Bacteria; phylum Bacillota; class Negativicutes; order Selenomonadales; family Selenomonadaceae; genus AWVT01. The sequence continues at coordinate 75 of CAMCRT010000014.1, forward strand.
TTGTGGGGCTTACTTGTCCTTTGGCATCAGGATGAGGTTGACCGGGAGGTTGGAGGCGCCGGGAGGGGAGAACTCGAAGCGGACGTCGTCGGTGGTGTGGTAGGTGCCGAGATCGGCCCGCTCGGAGTCGGGCTTCAGGACGGCCTCGCCCTTTTCGCGGCTGGTGCGCTCCGCGTCCGTCTCGGGGGGTGTCGCATCGCCGAAATAGGCGGCGTAGGAGGGGACCTCCAGCAGGTGGTGGCGGGCGCCGATGGTGGCGCGCATGGCGCCGGCGTAGGTGCCGCCCAGGGGGCTCAGGTAGTACTGTATAGGCGAGCGGCCCGTGGTCTGGATGTCCATGTAGTAGAGGATGCCGTAGTTGCCATAGTTCACGACGCTGCTGCCGTCGGTGGCGTCGATGCCGCGGCGGTAGAGGTCGTGCTTGTCATCGGCGAGGGGGATGTAGACGGTACCATCCCGCATGGGATCATAGGGACGATCCGCCTTGATGACCCGGTCCATCTGGGGGAAGGTGCCCCGGAGCCGCTGCTCGTCTTTGGGCAGCACCCGTGCGTTCTTGACGTAGAGGGTCGGGTCCGTCGCCTCGTCGCACATGAGGACGGTGACCTTTACCGGGCCGTCGGTGGTGAAGTCGTAGACGCCGTAGACGAGCTCGTCAGGATCCAGGATTGTCGTGTCCATGGAGAGGTCCAGGAGGTGGGCCCGGCCGCCCATGAGGTAGATCTTTGTCCGGCGGGTATCGTTGAAGTAGGCCGTCTGGGTCTCCTTACCCACCTTCAGGTAGTCGCTGGAGGGAGCGCCAGCGCCGCCCCGATTTACGGTGACGAGGGTGTTCTTCCCCGGCACGCCCTCCAGCACCACGGCCACCTTCTTGCGGCGGCTCGTGTCATTGAGGTGGTAGTAGAGGACGCGGGCATCTCCCGTCACGGTGTCCCGGTAGAGGATGCCGTTTTCCTTCACATACTCGGGGCTGTCGGAAAAGAGCAGCGTCCCGCCCGTGTCCGTGCTGCTGACGGGGAGCATCTTCATGGGAAGGTTCTCTCCCTCCTTCGCCGTGATGCCAAAGGCCTTCTTCGTGGCCTCCATCTTCTTCAGGATGGCCTCCCGATGGGGCATGACGGGCTGCTGGGCAGATCTCGCCCTTGCCGTCAGATTCACCGTCGTCCCCTCCTTATCGTAGGCATGGGGCTGGGCGGCATGGGCGCTGCCCGCGAGACCCGCCAGGCAGGCGATGAGGGCAGCCGATACGCTTTTCTTCCAATTCATGTGGTACTTCCTCGATTCTTATATAGATAGGCAGGAACGTCCTGCACTTCATTCTTCTTTATGCTGGAAAAGGCCGAGCCGCGCGAAGAGCTCTGATTTCCAGAGCCGCAGGCGAAACTCCGTCAGGCCAAAGCGCGGATAGGGCACATTCGTCCGCTGGAGCTCGTAGGGGTTCGTCTCAAAGGTATTGAGCCCCGCGTCGCCGGTGACGGCGGTGAGGTACTCATTTGCCTTGACCCGCTCCGCGATCTCCGGCGTGTAGGCGCCATTGGGGTAGGAAAAGGCGAAGACGGTGCGGATGCCGTTCCACTCCATCAGGAGCTTCGAGAGCTTCAGCTCGTCCTCCACCTGCTCTGGGGAGAGCGTCGTCAGGGGCAGGTGATTTGCCGTGTGGCTGCCGATCTCGATGCCCCTCTCCTGCATGTCCCAGAGCTCCTCCCAGGTGAGGTAGTCCTTTTTCCCGATGTCGTTCGTCACCATGTAGACCGTGGCCTTCATGCCGTGGGCCTCTAGGATGGGGAGCATATTGGTGTAGTTGTCCTCATAGCCGTCATCGAAGGTCAGTATGATGGGCTTTTCCGGCAGCTCCGCCTTGCCCTTCCTCGCCTTCATGAAGTCCAGCATGGAGATAGTGGTGTAGCCCTGGGCCGCCAGGTAGTCCAGCTGGGCGGAGAACTCCTCCGGCGGGACGCAGTAGGGCTTTGAGGCCGCGTCCTCCGGCTCGCCGATCTGGTGGTACTCCAGCACGGGGATGCCCTTTGCGGGTGGAAGGAGTGCAAGGCCCAGGGCCAGAAGGGCGATGACAAGGGCCAGAGCCGTCAGGATGCGGGCGATGCGCCTCTCTATGGGTCCCAAATCCTACTCCTCCTTCTGCCGGACTGTCTCGGCCAGATCGTGCAGCTTCCGCATGCGGTGGGCAAGGGCGGGCTTTGAGAGGTGGATGATGGCCGCCAGCTCCGCAAGATTCGCCTCGGGGTTCTCGAGGCGCACCTGGGCGGCCTCCTGCTCCCTTTTGGGCAGGGCATCGAGGCCGATGCGCTCCTCCAGATAGCGGATGTCATCCAGCTGGCGTCCCGCCGCGTCGATGGCCTTCTGGAGGTTCGCTGTCTCGCAGTTGACGATGCGGTTCACCTGCTCCCGGACCTCCTTCACATTGCGCGCCACCTCGAAGGACTCCACCGCCTCCTCGGCGCCGATCATGGCGAGAAAGTCCACCACCGCGTCCCCCTCCTTCAGGTAGACCACGTAGCTTTCCTTCCGGTCCACGAAGCCCACGGGGAAATCCAAGCGGCGCATGAGCGTTCGGAGCATCTTCCCGAAGGAGTAGCTCCCGGTCACCAGCTCCAGATGGTAGTCCGCCTCGGGCCGGTTCACGCTGCCGCCCCCGAGGAACGCCCCCCGAAGATACGCCGCCCGGCAGCAGGAGGAGCGCAGCACCTTCGCATCGCTTTCGATATTGAGGCTGCCATTCTGGAGAAAGCCCATCTCCTCCAAGAGCTCCGTGGAGCCTTCGGAGGGCGGGATGGCGATGGCGTAGCTGTTCTTCTTCCGAAGGCGCCTGTTTCGCGCCACCGTCACCTCCGCCGGGAGATCCCTATGAAGCTCCCGCAGCAGCACGAGGGTCCGCCGCGCCACGGCGGCGTTTTCCACCTGGTACTCCAGGCCAAAGGTATGGCCAGGGCCAAAGGTGATGGTCGCCCCCATCCGAAGAAGCGCCGTGAGCTCCGCCCGCTCGCAGCATTCCTCCCCCCGGGGAAGCCGGGCGATCTCATTCTTGACATCCGTTGCAAATGAAGCCATAGAGTTTCCTAACGATTTTGTCTATTCCCTTACACACGAAGAGCCCGCATCTGCGGGCCCTAAAATGGGCAGCTGCCCTTGCTTTCCCTATCTATTTTAGCCCAGATTAAAACCCGCGTCAAGGCTTAGTGCCTCCCACGCATGAAGTGGCTGCCGTTTTCTGAGGGGCGGAGGCCCTGGACCATTTTCATGACGGCGCGGCAGAGCTTGTCCGGGTCGTGGCGGATGACGTCGGCCTGGTTGATGATGTCCGCCTTCAGAAAGCCGATGCCGAGGGCGTGGATGGCCTCCGGGTCGATGACGACGGGGGTCTGCCCCTTGGCGGCGTAGTAGTCCCGCATCTCGTCGGTGATGGGGGTGCTGTTGACGATCATGTAGTCGATGATGCCCCGGCCGCCGTGGTCCAGGATGGCCTTGGCGTGCATGGAGGCGGTGTAGCCGTCCGTCTCCCCGGGCTGGGTCATGACGTTGCAGATGTAGATCTTTACCGCGCGGCTACGTCGGAGCACCTCCGCCACCCCGTCCACGAGAAGGTTTGGCATGATGCTGGTGTATAGAGACCCCGGCCCCAGGACGATGGCGTCCGCATTCTCGAGGGCCTCCAATGCCGCCTCCACCGGCTGCACGTGCTCGGGGAAGAGCTTCACCCGCTCGATTCGCTTGTGGACCTCCGGGATGTGGGACTCCCCCTCCACGATGGTGCCATCCTCCATAATGGCGTCCAGGCGCACGTGCTCCTTCGAGGCGGGGAGCACCTGCCCCTTGACGGCGAGGACCTTGCTGGACTCCCGAAGGGCCATCTCGATGTCCCCGGTGACGCCCGCCATGGCTGCGATGAAGAGGTTGCCGAAGGAGTGGCCCCCCAGCTCGCTGTCCCCCTTGAAGCGGTACTGGAAGAGCTTTTCCATGAGGGGCTCCGTATCAGCGAGGGCCACGATGCAGTTCCTAAGATCCCCCGGCGGGATGATGCCCAGCTCCTCCCGGAGCCGGCCCGAGGAGCCCCCGTCGTCTGCCACCGTCACCACGGCGGAGACGTTCGACGTGGCGCTCTTGATGCCGCGCAGGAGCACCGAGAGTCCGTGGCCGCCGCCGATGACCACCACGTTCGGCCCGCGGCTTAGGCGCCGCTTTTCGTAGATGATGTCCACGAGCCGCTCATTGCGATCCGGCAGCAGGACGAGGATGACGGAGCGGATGATGAAGCGGGTGGCAAGGAGCATGAGAACCGCCCCCAGGATTACCACCAGAATGCCGATGAGGGTGGTGGTGGTGTAGTCGTAGGAACCCCGCCAGAGGTAGACCGCCCGGAAAATCGCCTCCTCGATGGAGTCGATGTATTTGTAGTTGAATACGAGAGCAAGGCCTATGCTCACCAGCATGACGCCTGCCGCAAAGAGCAGGAACCAGCGCTTGAAGCGCATGCCGGGATAAAGCCATTTCAGAAGATGCATGGTCAGGACTCCTCCCGCACATGCTGCTGCACATCGTTCTTCATGAGGTCCCGATGCTCCAGGCGCACCATGCGGCCCTGCTTCGTCAGCCGGTCATAGATGTGCTTTGCCGTGAAGACGCTCCGGTGCATGCCGCCGGTGCAGCCCACGGCGATGACCAGTTGGCTCTTCCCCTCCTTGATGTACTGGGGGATGAGGAAGTCGATCATGCCGTCCAGGTGCTCGAGAAATTCCTTCGTCACCGGCCACTTGGCGATGTACTCCGCCACCTCCGGCACCGTGCCGGACTTGTGGCGCATGGAGTCGATGTAGAAGGGATTCGGCAGGAAGCGCACGTCAAAGACCATGTCCGCATCGAGGGGCATGCCGAACTTGAAGCCGAAGGAGAGGACGTTCACCGTCATCTGCTCCCCGTCCGCGTCGCCGAAGAGACGCTTGAGCTTGTCCCGAAGATCCACCTTCCGGAGCTCCGTGGTGTCGATGACATACGTTGCCTTTGCCCGCACCGGGGCGAGCCGCTCCCGCTCCTTTGCCACCCCCTCGGAGATGCGCGACGCCGGCGCCAGGGGATGGCGGCGGCGGGTCTCCTTGTACCGGCGGATGATGGCCGCATCCGAGGCATCCACGAAGAGGAGCTCATAGGGCAGGTGCCCCGCGTCCATCTCCTCCAGCGTATGGCAGAAGGCGTCGAAAAACTCCAGGCTCCGGGTATCGATGACGAGCACCACCTTCTGGGAGGCGCCGCTGGAGTGGCGCAGAAGCTCCACGAATTTCGGGATAAAGACCGGTGGCAGATTGTCCACGCAGAAATAGCCCATATCCTCCAGAAACCGGCTGGCCTGGGTCTTTCCCGCGCCGCTCATGCCCGTGACGATGACGATGCGAGGCGTATTCTTTCCATTCATTTCTTCTGCCATAGGATCACTCTCCCTTTGCATTGGCGTCCAGGACATACTTCTCCACGGCCGCGGCAAAGCCGTCCTCCGCGCAGGTGCCCGTCACGAAGGTGGCCGCGTCCTTCACAGCCGGCTCCGCATTACCCATGGCGACGGAGGTGCCCGCCACCTGCATCATGGGCAGGTCATTGTAGGAGTCGCCGAGAACGATGGTCTCATCGAGGGACACCCCCAGCGCCTCGGCCAGCCGCCGCACGCCGGAGGCCTTCGTGATGCCGGGCCTGTTGATTTCCATATAGGTGGGATTCGACCGGACGGCGGCGACCCGGTCGCCGAAGTGCTCCGTGAAGATCCTGACCCGTTCCGCCGTCTCCTCGGCGCTCCCCGTGATGGAGACGAGCTTGTGGACGCGATTCAAGTGCTCTTTGAACCCATCCCATCCCACGGTCTCACCGGCCACCTTCTGGCCTGCCTCGTAGCCCCGGGAGGCCTCCGTGTACTCGGCGAAGTAGAGCTGGTTGTCATTGTAGAGCTGGAGGTACCAGCCCTGGCTATGGCAGAAGTCCACCACCTCCGCCACGAGTTCCGGCTCCATCGTGCTCTCGAAGAGCACCTCCCCGGACACCCGTCGGATGAGGCCGCCATTGTACGTCACGATGGGCACATCGACCCCCAGGGACTTTGCCACCGGGAGAGCCGCCGGGTACATGCGCCCCGTGGCGATGGAGACGGTGACGCCGGCCGCCACCGCCCGCTGCACCGCCGCGATGTTCGCCGCCGATACGTCCGCCCCCTTCGGAAGGAGCGTCCCGTCGAGATCTGTCACTAGAAGCTTTATCATAAACTGCACCACCTGCATACTGAATCAAAAACGATAGGGGCAAGATGCCTCTATCGTTATTTTCTCATATTCTGCTGAAAATGCAAGGGGTGCACTCAGAACATCAGCTTCGCGAGTCACGGATGCGTTTCAGCAAACAAAGGGGCATGCAAGCAGCCTCCCTCCCGTAAAAAAGGGGATAGTGGTGGAATCCGCTCCAAAAGAAATGGGGATGGTGCAAGATCTTGGCAGAAAAATTTCGGGGATAGCGCGTTTTATGCTATAATAAAGCAATGAATACCAATGGAAGGAGCGATTCACGATATTCACTCGAAAAATTTATCAGTCTCTGCTGGACTGGAAAAGAGAATCTGCCGGCCGTACGGCGCTCCTTATTCAGGGCGCACGGCGCATCGGGAAGTCCACCGTAGCAGTAGAGTTCGCACGGAATGAGTACGATAGCCACATTCTGATTGACTTCTCAAACGTGCGCCCAGACGTGCTTGCACTCTTTCGCGATATGACGGATCTGGATTTTTTTTTCCTGCAGCTCCAGCTCCGCTACAAGACAACGCTGAAAACACGAAAATCCCTTATCATCTTCGACGAGGTACAGCTTTGTCCCCCCCGCCCGCCAGGCCATCAAGCATCTTGTCGCAGATCATCGCTATGACTATTTGGAGACCGGCTCGCTGATTTCCATACGCAAAAACACCCAAAACATCCTGATTCCCAGCGAGGAAGAGTCCATCAACATGTATCCGATGGATTATGAGGAATTTCTCTGGGCATTGGGTGATACCACGACCATCCCCCTCCTCCAGGAGCTCTTTTCCCAGAAGAAGGCCTTGGGGCCTGCTGGACATAGGACACAAATGGAGCGGTTCCGACTCTACATGCTTGTTGGCGGGATGCCGCAGGCAGTGGAAGCCTATCTCCAGTCAAACAACTTCAGCCAGATAGACAAGGTCAAACGCAACATCCTAAAGCTATATGAAAACGATTTCCGAAAGATTGATATCTCCGGTCGGGCCTCTATCCTGTTCGATGCCATCCCCTCGGAGCTCAGCAAGAACACGCTTCGCTACCAGGTCAGCACGGTACTCGAAAACCAACGAGCAAACACTATTCGAGAGCTTTTCGCCGATATGCAGGACTCCATGACCGTCCTTGCCTCGTTCCACGTGAACGACCCAGGAGCAGGCATGTCCCTGCACATGGATATCGATCGCTTCAAGATGTTCCTTTGCGACACCGGCCTTTTCACAACACTGGCCTTCAAGGACAGGGCTTTCACGGAAAATATGATTTACGAAAAGCTGTTCCACGATAAACTTGCGACGAATCTAGGCTACCTGTACGAAAATATCGTAGCACAGACCCTGAAGGCGAAGGGAGACGGCCTCTTCTATCATACCTTCCGCTCGAACACCTCGAATCACACCTATGAAATTGACTTCCTGATTGCAAGAAAGAACAAGATTTGCCCCATAGAAGTCAAGGGATCCAAATATAAGAAGCATGCCTCCCTCGACAGGTTTTGCCAGAAATACAAAGGCAGGATCCTCACCCCCTACGTCATTTATACAGGGGACTACCAAAAGTTAGACGGCGTGGAGTATCTCCCCGTCTACATGACTCAGTTTGTATAAAGAAGAGCCTCGAAGACATGCTTCGAGGCTCTTTGCCTTATCCTGCAGAAAAATCGCGAAGGATCGTCGTGGCGTTTCCTGCAGGCTCATTCCTTCGGGATGGCCTTCAGGAGCTGGGTCTTCGTGCCGTCCGCATACTCCACCGAGTCCACGGAGAGGGCGAACTGGTAGCCCTCGGCCTTCTGCTTGATGATGCCGTTTTCAAAGGTGATGAAGGGATTGAGATCCTTCTGGAGCGTAAAGGTTTTCGCGCCCGCCTTTACCGTGTAGGTATAGCTGCTCGTCCGCTCGCTGCCATCCGGGGCCGTCATGGTGAGGGTGCCGCCGAAGCTCTTGACTGCCTTGTCGCCCCCGATGGTCAGATTCGCAGACAGTGCGAGGACCTGGCTGAAGGAGCTCTTGCCCTGCACGGCGGCCTTTATGGTGCCGATCTTGACCGCGTTGTCCATTTCCGCCCGGATGGGCTCGTTGAGCTCCGCCAGCTTCTTTTTCTCCGCCTCCCGGACGGCCTCGATGAGCTCCTTCAGGTTGTCGAGCTTCATGACACGCCAGGTGCCGTCGTCCAGCTGGTTCAGCCGGAGCTTGACCTCGAAGTCCGCATCGTACTGCCCATCGTGGATGCCGAGGGTCACGAGGGCCGTCTTGCCGTCCTTTTCCGTGGACTTGATGCCCTGGAAGGTCAGGCGGCTCTCGTCGGCGGTCTTCATGATTTCATTTGCCGCCTGCTTGCCGGGATCCTGCTTGCTCTTCGCCGCGTCCTTGTCCTCGTCCTGGAAGGCGCCTGTCTCCACATAGGTGCGGACGCCGGTCTCCACTGCTCCCACGATAACGGGTTTGAACATCTGGGCAAAGCCCAGGGCCATCGCCTTCGAGGAGTCATCCATCGTCTTGTCGTTTTCCATCTCATAGGCCAGGAAATCGTCAAAGGCCCCCTCCGTCATGCCCTTCACATCCACATGGCGGTCAAAGGTGGCCCAGTCGTGCTCCTTCACCGCCGTCTCGATGAGCCGGAAGGTGTAGGTAGGCGTGTGCCGGTAATAATAATAGCCGCCCAGTCCCAAAAGGACGACAATCACCACAATCAGGGCAATCCACTTTTTCCTGTCCATAGAAGCACTCCTTTTCTATCTCTCATGAAGCCTGCAAAATCTCCAACCGCCTCCCCTGGGGGAGACACGGGTCACGCCCATTATACCAAAGGACAGGGGTTTCTGCTACATTTTCCGGTGGCTGGCCTTTCCAATCGCCGTTTTATCCTCTGCAGCCCTACACTCCTCCCTGTCCACTGCTGTATACATGATGAACAAGAAGGAGAATGTCTGCCCTTGTAGAATAACATAGCATAGGTTCTATTCTTAATCCATATACCTTGTGGGGTGAATTCTATGAAGAACGAAACGAGCACCAGGCCCTTTCTGCAGAAATACGGGCTCCTTTTCGCTACTCTCGCCATGGCGGCCATCTTTCTCCTGCCCACGCCGGAGGGGCTCACGACGGGCGGGCATCGGATGCTGGGCATCCTGGTCTTTGCCGTGCTGGTCTGGATCACGGAGTGCGTCTCCTATCCCGTCAGCGCCGCCATCATCGCCACCCTCATGATCTTCTGCCTGGGCACGAGCCCCGACCCCAGCGCCCCCCAGAAGCTCATCGGCACCTCGAAGGCGGTGGGCATGGCCTTCGGGGGCATCACCAGCAACGGGGCCATCCTGGTGGGAGCCGCCCTCTTCCTGGCTGCCGCCATGATGCACACGGGGCTTGACCGGCGCATCGCCCTCTTCATCCTGTCGAAGGTGGGGGCCCGGACGAGCCGCATCCTCGCCGGCATGATTTTCGTGGGCTTCATCCTGGCCTTCTTCGTGCCCAGCACCACGGCCCGGGTGGGCTGCATCGTCCCCATCGTGCTCGGCATCATCTCCGCCTTCAATATGAAGAAGGACAGCCGCTTTGCCGCCCTCCTCATGGTGGCGACGGTGCAGGCCGCCAGCATCTGGAACATCGGCATCAAGACGGCCGCCGCCCAGAACATGGTGGCCCTGGGCTTCATCGAAAAGCAGCTGGGGGCAAGCATCTCCTGGGCGGAGTGGTTCATCGCCGCCGCCCCCTACGCGCTCATTATGTCCATCCTCCTCTACTTCGTCTGCATGAAGATGCTGCCGCCGGAGACCCGTGAGGTGGCGGGAGGCGATGCCACGGTGCGGGAGGCGCGGGCCGCCCTCGGCCCCATGAAGGCAGCGGAGAAGAAGCTTCTCGTCATTTCTCTCGCCCTGCTCTTCCTCTGGATCACGGAAAAGACGCTCCACTCCATCGACACCACCACCTCCACGGTGCTGGCCGTCACGCTCATGCTGCTGCCGGGCATCGGCATCATGAGCTGGAAGGAGGCCCAGTCGCGCATCTCCTGGGGCACCCTCGTGCTCTTCGGCGTGGGCATCAGCATGGGCTCTGCCCTGCTGTCCACGAAAGCCGCCTCCTGGCTCGCCAGCCAGCTTACCATCACCCTGGGCCTCGAGGGGCTCGCGGTCTTCCTCGTCTTCGCCATCCTCGCCGCCTTCCTCATCGTCATCCACCTGGGCTTTGCCAGCGCCACAGCCGTCGCCTCCTCCATGATTCCCATCATGATTGCCGTCCTCCAGGGTCTGGGGAATGACGCGCTCAATATCGTGGGCATCACCATGGTGCTGCAGTTCGTGGTGAGCTTCGGCTTCATCCTGCCGGTGAATTCGCCCCAGGGCATCCTGGCCTTCTCCACGGAGACCTTCACCGCCCGGGACTGCATGAAGGTGGGCATCCCCCTGACGCTCCTCGGCTACCTGCTGCTCCTCCTCTTCGCCAAGACCTGGTGGCACACCCTCGGGATTTTCTAGCGGGAAATTTTCGGATTCTTCACATCGTACTTCGTAATGATGGACAGGAAACGCAAATTCTGCTATCATGAAAGCACAAGAGCATGGACTTTTCGGATTCCGGAGGAAATTCGTCCTCGTAGGCCCGAAAAGTCCATGCTTCTTTCTTTGCAAAAACAGCCGGCAAAACGCCGGCTGTTTGATATCTATGCGATTCTTATGCTACGGTCACGAGCTTGTAGCCGGCTTCCTCGATGGTGCCGCGGAAGTCTTTTTCGTCGATGTCGTGGGCGAGCTTTACGGTTGCGGTGCCGCCCGCAAGATCCACGGTGACATCCTCCACGCCGTCCATTTTCGTGAGGGCGTCATGGACGTGCTTCTGGCAGTGGGCGCACATCATGCCTTCGATGGTGAGTTTCTTTTCCATGTCGATTCCTTCTTTCGTTTCGATGGGGTTGACTTTGCTTGTGCTTTCGGCTGTTGCCTCTGCGGGGGCCTCCGCCTGCTCTGCCGCTGCTGCGTGCTTTACCGTAAAGAAGTTCAGCCGCAGGGCATTTAGGACGACGCAGACGCTGGAGAGGCTCATGGCAGCGGCGCCGATCATCGGGGAGAGCTTGATGCCGAAGGCGGTGTAGAACACGCCGGCCGCCAGGGGGATGCAGATGACATTGTAGAAGAACGCCCAGAAGAGATTCTCCTTGATGTTCCGGATGACGGCCCGGGAGAGGCGGAGCGCATTCACCGCGTCCATGAGGTCGCTCTTCATGAGGACCGCGTCGGCGCTCTCGATGGCCACATCCGTGCCGGCACCGATGGCGATGCCGAGATCCGCCCTCGCAAGGGCCGGGGCATCGTTGACCCCGTCGCCAATCATGGCGACCCGGTGGCCCTCCTGCTGCAGGGCGCGGATGTGCTTCTCCTTGTCCTCCGGCAGGACGCCGGCGATGGCGCGACCGATGCCAAGCTCCCGGCGCACGGCCTCGGCGGTGCGCTCATTGTCTCCCGTGAGCATGACCACGTCGATGCCCATGTCCATGAGGGCCCGGATGGCTGCGGCGCTCGTGGCCTTTGGCCGGTCGGCCACAGCGAGAATGCCGAGGATGTGGTCGTCCTCTGCAAAGAGGAGAGGCGTCTTGCCTTCGTCGGCGTAGGCGGCAAGGCTGTCCGCCACCTCGGCCGTGTCGATGCCCGCCTCCTCCAGCATCCGGGCATTGCCGGCGCGGTAGGTCCTCCCCTCCCGCTCGGCGGTGACGCCCCGGCCAAAGACGGCCTGGAAGCTGGTGAAGGCGGCGGGCGCGATGCCCTTCCCCTTCGCCGCCTCGGTGACGGCGGCGGCGAGAGGATGCTCGCTGCCTGCCTCGAGGCCGGCGGCGAGGGCGAGGAAGTCAGCCTCGGCGATGCCGAAGGTGCGGATATCCGTCACCTGGGGGTGCCCCTCGGTGATGGTGCCCGTCTTGTCCATGACGACGGTGTCGACGCTGTGGGCCGTCTCAAGAGCCTCACCGGACTTGATGAGGATGCCGTTCTGGGCGCCCTTTCCCGTGCCCACCATGATGGCCACCGGCGTCGCAAGGCCGAGGGCGCAGGGGCAGGAGATGACGAGGATGGAAATGGCGATGGAGAAGGCGAACTCGACGCTGGCTCCCATTGCCAGCCATATACCGCCCGCCACGAGGGCGATGGTGATGACCGCCGGGACGAACACGCCTGCGATCTTGTCCGCCATGCGGGCGATGGGCGCCTTCGAGGCACTGGCATCATTGACGAGGCGGATGATCTGGCTGATGGTGGACTCGTCGCCCACCCGGGTCGCCCGGAAGGTGATGCTGCCATTCTGCACCATGGTGGCAGATGTGACCTCGCCGCCGACGGCCCGCTCCACGGGGATGCTCTCGCCGGTAATGGCGGAGGCGTCGATGCTGGCCGCCCCCTTGGTAATCACACCGTCAGCCGGGATGCGCTCGCCGGGCCGCACCCGGATGAGGTCGCCCGCCGCCAGCTGCTCCACGGGTAGGACCAGCTCCTTGCCGTCCCGCACCACATGGGCCTCCCGGGGGGCGAGCTTTTTCAGGGACTCCAGGGCACGGCTCGTCTCGCCCTTTGCCCGGGCTTCGAGATACTTGCCCACGGTGATGAGGGTGACGATCATGCCCGCCGACTCAAAGTAGAGGTTCGTGCTGTACTCGGTGACGAGGGCCATATCCCCATGGCCGAGGCCGTAGCCGATGCGGAAAAGGGCAAAGGCGCCGAAGAGGGCGGAGGCCATGGAGCCCATGCCAACGAGGCTGTCCATGTTCGGCGCCCCGTGGAAGAGGTTTTTGAAGCCCGCGATGTAGTAGCGGCGGTTCAGGTACATGATGGGGAGAATGAGGAGAAGCTGGGAAAAGGCAAAGGTCACAGCGTTCTCCGGCCCATCGAGGAGCCCGGCCACCCAGGCGGGGGTGCCTGTGCCGAGGGCCGCGAAGATGAGGCCATGCATGGAGATGAGCATGGTGGGGATAAGGAAGAGGACGGAGAGGATGAGCCGCTGGCGCATCTCTGCGATCTGCTTCTGGGCTGCATTCTGCTTCGGCGCGGCGGCTGCTCCCGCCTGTGCCGGTGCCCCGCCCGCGAGGCTCGCCCCATAGCCCGCCTTCTCGACGGCGGCGATGACCTCATCGGCACTGGGCGAGCCCTCGCCCAGCTGGACCTGCATGGAGTTCGTCAGGAGATTCACGCTGACGTTCTCCGGCCCCACGAGCTTCCCGACGGCCTTCTCGACGCGAGCCGAGCAAGCCGAGCAGGTCATGCCCGTAACGTCAAAGGACGTTTTCTTCATATTGTCACAACCTTTCTTGCACGTTCAAAGGTACGTGCGGTTACGCAAGCCCCACGCAACCCCGTCTCCGCAGGCGACCGTGCGCTTTTCTGCCTAAATACCGGCCTCCATCCTAAACGCGCTTGCTGAGCTGTCCAATCAGCTACGCTGATTGGCTCACAGGTCGCACGCGAAAACGTCCCAAGAGCTGAAAGCGATTGGCTGACGTTGACCGCCCGCTTGAACGATGGATTCCGGCCGGGGGGGCAGAACGCGCACTTTCCTCGCCTGCTACGCTTAAAGGGTTGCTTAGGGGCTTGCGTCCCCACTTTCCCTAAATTACAAAAACCTCCGAACCTGTCACTTCATCACCTTGCGCAAAAGGCCACAGAGCTCGTCCACGGCGTCCGCTTTGCCGGCCTGAATGTCCTCCACGACGCAGCTGTGGATATGCTGATTCAGGAGGCCCTCGGTGAAGGCGTGGAGCGCGGACTGGATGGCACTGACCTGGGTGAGGATATCGACGCAGTAGCGATCCTCCTCCACCATCTTGCGCACCCCGCGCACCTGGCCCTCGATCCGGTTGAGCCGGCGAATCATGGACTTGTACTCCGCGCCGTCTTTGTCGCGCACCTTATGCCGCACACCGCAGCAAGCTTTCTCTTCCATGATGCCCTCCTGTGATATATACCCTATCTGGGTATGTAATATATACCCCCATAAGGTATTTGTCAAGAAAAATTTTCATTTGTTTCGCGCTTGCAGAAACGCCCCACATCCTATACACTCAACATAGTGAAATAGGAAAGGACGACCTTTTATGATACTTCTTGCTTCCAAATCCCCTCGCCGGCGGGAGCTCTTGGCGCAGATTGGCGTCGCCTTCGAGGTGTGCGAAAGCGACGCTGAGGAGCTGACGGGCGCCGGCTGCGAGCCTCTAGCCATTGTGACCGAGAATGCAAAGCGAAAGGCCCTCGCTGTGGCAAAGCTCCACCCCAACGTACCGGTGCTGGGCGCCGATACCGTCGTCTCCCTCGAGGGAGAGATCTTCGGCAAGCCGAGAGACGAGGCAGAGGCAAAGAAGATGCTCCGGGCCCTCTCGGGGCGGGACCATCTCGTCACCACCGGCCTTGCCCTCGCCGTCCGCGGGGAGCTCTACACCACCGCCGCCACCACCCGCGTATACTTCGACAAGCTGACGGAGGAGGAGATCGCCGCCTACGTCGCCTCGGGAGAGCCCCTGGACAAGGCGGGCGCCTACGGCATCCAGGGGCGGGCCGCCGCCTTCATCCCCCGCATCGAGGGCTCCTACACCAATGTGGTGGGCCTGCCCCTAAATACCCTGCGGACTTTGGCTAGAAGCGCTGGGGTATCGCTCTAGGCTTTCGACAAAGCAGGAGGAGAGAAGCCGGACGATGCGGTAGCGCACCGTTCCCACGCCCTACGCTCGGGCTCCTTCCGCCACGCTTCGCGTGCCACCTCCCTCCCTGAGGGAGGCACTTGAAGGAGACAAGTACTTAACTGCATGGAAAGAGGCATAGAGAAAAACCGAAAAGACCTTTCACCGGAAAAAGCAGCGTGCAACGAGGATTTAAGCCTCCCTCCGGGAGGGGGTGCCCCGTAGGGGCAGGGGGAGCCCGCCCGTAGGATGTTGCGGGAAACGCAAGCAGTATCAGCCGGCTAATGCAGACAGGAAGCCGGACGATACGCCAGAGCACCAGCCCCCATCCCTGCGCGCGGGTTCCTTCCGGCGCTTCGCGCCACCTCCCTCCCTCCGGGAGGCTTTCTGAATTCGGCCGATTCCCTACATAATACAGACAAGGGACTATATCGCATTTTGCTTCGCGATATAGTCCCTTTTGCTTGCAATCACCCTATCCTAGCTTCCTCGCTTCGCGATACAGTGTTGCAGGTATGCTATGAAGTTTTCTCAGCCGAAGTCCACGTAGACGGAGTCGAGGCCTTCGAGGGTGATGCCCATCTCGCTAAAGGCTGCGTGGAGGGCCTGGCTGGTGAGCTCCACGTTCCGCGTTGGGTCGCCGGCGTAGACTGCCACCCGGGCTGCTGCGTCCATCGGGGTGATGGAGAAGCGGGAGCCGTCGTAGGTGAGCTTGAATTCGCCAGATCCGCCGGAGGTGGTGAACTCACGGGTGTACTCCCGGTACTGGGTCTTTGGCTGGTTCGGCTCCGGGAGGACCTTTGCTACGGGGCTCAGCTGCACCTTGTCCGGATCCGCCGACACCTCGTATGTTCCGTAGGCGAAGATCTGATGGTTCAGGACCTTGAAGAAGGGGAGCTGGGCGTCCGCCAAGCCCAAGACCCGGTCGACGCCGGCGATGCCGGTGGCGCTACGGTTATCCGTGATGGAGCCGGTACCATTCACGTTCGACGGGTTCGACGGGAAGCGATCCGGCGGGGTATCCGCATTCGGCGTATCGCCCGGTACCTCCGGCGGCGTGATGGTCACGAGGGACGTGCTGCCATTGCCGTCAAAGAGGTAGCGGTAGTTGCCAAGGGGGTCGCCGCTCTTCACCTCCTGGCCGCCGATGGCGACACCCACCTTGTAGGTATTGTCCGTGAGCTGCTCACCGACGGAGAAGGCGGGCGTGTAGGCCGCAAGCGTCCCTTCGCCGTAGGCGTACTGATCCTCGAGGCTCGGGGCGACGGTATAGGTCACATCCGCCGTCGAGGACCCTTGCCCGGTGACGTTAAAGGAAATGAGCTTGTAGTCCACATTCGCCTTCGCGTCGCCGCCAGTGATGTTGTAGTTCTTCAGGAAGTCTGCGCCCCCGAGCTTCGTATGGAAGTCGTAGGTGCCGACGCCCGTGGTGCGCTTTTCTCCCTCCGCCTCGACATAGGCTCCACCGTAATTGCCGTAGTCGAAGGAAATGTCCGCGAGGCTGTCGCCATTCGTGAGGCCCGTAAGGGTGCTCGCCGCTTCCTTCACGGTGCCATAGGTGGTATTTACCTCCCCCGTCGCCACCGTAAGATCCGCCTTTGTGACGGAGGCCGTATTGGCAAAGGTCAGGAGGCTCTTGTCCAGGCTATAGTTCTTCCGGGTCGCCGCATCCAGCTTGTCCAGGGAGACGGTGGTGCTGTAGATATTGTCGCCTGCATCCCAGGTGATGCGATCCGTGCCATCCTTGCGGAGGGCGCCAGAGTCCGTGATATCGATGATGGTTTCCCTGTCGGCAGTCCCATTGATATCGTGGAAGACCGCCGTGCCAAAGGCTGCCGCCTCGCCATACTTCGTGGTATAGCCGACGCCTGTGAAGTATTTGGAAAGATCCCCCTCCTTGATTTCGCGCGGCGTGATATAGGTCTTGCCCGGGGCCTTTTCAAAGTCGTAGTTGTTCTTCAGGAAGTCAAGGTTGCCCAGATGGATGGCGTAGCCTTCCTCATTCACATCCGCCGTCTTCGTGCCATTTTCGAGGAGCGCATCGGTACCCGCCGCGTCGTAGACGCTGGCGTATTTGTACTGATCGCCATTCGTCAGACCCAGTCCGCCATCCGAGAGGCCCAGGGTGACATTTCCCTTGAGACCGTTCTTCACAGCCTCCACATCGCCGTACTGGGCTGTGATGTCATGGGTTGCTACCCAGAGGAGGGCCGGGCCGATGGTGACGCCGCCCTCGCTTTCGACCTCCACCTTGTAGTTCGGATTCGCCAGCAGCGGATGGTCAATGGCGTACTTGCCGAAATGACCGTCGGCGAGGCGGATGACATCATTTGTCTCATTCTCGCCCCGAAGCGCCTTGCTCGTACCGGCCAGCACGGCGTATGATTTTCCGCCATTATCGCCATTCGTGTAGCCGGACACGCCGACAGCATTCGCGAGCTTTTCCTTGAGATAGTCCACATCGCCGTATTGCACGTCGATTGTAGCCATGTCGACCTTGAGGGTCGCCGGCGTCACCGTGAGGGCGCCCGCCTTCGTCGTGACAGTGTAGTTCGCGCTGGCGTCCGCCCCGTCCTTTGTGATGGCGTAGCCCGTGAGGTTCAGGGCATTCTCATAGGTGCCCACATCGGCGGTGGTGCGACCGGCGCGGTTTGCCGCGTAGGTGCTGTCATCGTTTACCGCCTTTCCTTTGACCGTGAGCCTATCCCCGTTCACGAGGCCCTCGTCCGTCACGTTCTGGGTGCCGGAGGGCTTTACGAAGATGGAGGATGTGGCAATATCGGGACTGCCATAGGTCTGGATGCCATCGCTGGAGGCGGTGATGGCCCGGCGGAGGATCTCCACCATACCATCTTCCGCCGTGGCAGCCTTATAGCCGCTCATCTTGCCCTTTTCCGTCAAAGAGAGCTTTGAGGAATCCGCATTCACGATGTAGACGGCACGCTTCCCGTCCCCGGCAATCCCGATGCCACCGGTGCGGGTGGCCGTCTTTTTGAAGCCCTCGCTCGTAAAGGCTGCGGTGCCGCTGTAGTAGGCGGAGAATGGGCCCTCCTGGAAGGCATTCGCATAGTCATTCACATCATGGGTATGGCCGTCAGCCCCCACAAAGGTTGCCTTGGCATTCCCCTTGATATCCGCCCCCGTCATGGTCTCCCCGTAAATCTTTTGGGAGGAGCCTGCCGCCACGTTAATCGTGGGCTGGACGATGAAGATGTACTTGTTGCCTTTGTTTTGGCTCGCGGAGTAGGTGGAAATCGTGCTGCCCCACTGGGCATTGGTGCCGCTATCGAGATTCGTGCCGAAGACATCCGCCTCCGGGGAGACGGAGTATACCTTCCAGCCGCCCGCCGTCTCGATGGCTTTCGTGCCCGTGGTGCGGTTGACGAATTTGCCGCCCGCCGCATTGATGATGACTGCGTCATTTGCCGTCGAGGAGCTCTTGAGGCTGCCGTCATTGCCTGTGGCCGTCTGGGCCGCCAGCGTCACGGTCTTGCCCTCGCCGCCGTAGACCTTGACCTTGCCCGCCGCCGTGATGCCGTGGACAGTCACGTCGCCAGAGCCAAGGACGAGTGCGCCGGCGCCCTTTGCGGTGATGCGGTCGCCCACGGTGATTTTCTTGCCCGTGATATCGACGCCCTTATCCGCCGTGACGAGGCCCGTGAGTGGGGTGCCGTTCCTGCTGCTGCCGCCGATGGCTACATCCCCTGCCGCTGCGATGGTCAGGGCGCTGAGGCCGCCGGACATGCCGGCGTTGCCCGCGATCTTCACATCCTTGGCATTCTGGATGTCGAGGGCGGAGTGGGCCAGATTCTTCTCCTGGACAAAGCCTGCGGTGGTGCCTTCCTTCTGGCCCACATCATCCCAGTCGGAGGCCACGCCAAAGCCCACGGTCACGTAGGGGCCGCTGTTGTTGGGCTCCTTTTCTGTGGCGCCGGTGAGCTCCGACTTGCCATCGTTCCACTTCACGTAGTAATTGCTGGTGGCAGAGCCGTCCTTTTCGGCGAACTTCGTGCCCCGGCCGCCACCAGCCAGCCCCTCGGGGCCCGTCACCCAGTAGTAGCCGTCCTTGTAGGCAGCGTCGGCCGGGGTATTGTGCTCCTTCGTGAGAGTCCCGGAGCCCCGGCCGCCCACGAAGAGGGGCATTTCCTTGCCCTGGGACACCAGGGAGTTCTCCAGGGCCGTGGTGATGGTGGCAAGATACGTGTCGCCGACAGCAGCGCCACCCGCCGTATCCCCCTGGGCCGCTGCCTTTGCCGCCGTCCAGGTATTGGCCAGATAGTAGCGCTGAAGCGTCGCATAGGCCTTTGCATCGTTCTTTACGGCCGCGAAGCTCTTGTCACTGTGCCGATTAATCCAGCGACCCGTCTTCGGGAATTTATCCCTGCCCGTGAATTCGAGCTTCGCTTCGTCCGTATTGAGAACCGTTTCATAGTATTTCTCCAAGTCCGATTCCCAGGTGGAAATCTTCTTCTTGGCGATGGCCACGGCCTTGTCGAGGGCCGACGCATTATCGAGGGAATAGACCGTATAGGCATTTCCCGAATCCACGGAGCCGGTGATATTGACATTTCCCTTTTGACCCGCCTCCGAGCCGGCATTGATGAGGAGCTTGCCTCCATTCAGGCCGATGGCCACGTCGCCGTAGAGGTTCACGTCGCCGCCCTTCGTCTCGATGAGGCGGTCACCCGATGCGCCCCCATTGCCGAAATAGGTGCCCGTGGTGCCCTGGGTCGGGTCGGCCGTCCCCGCCGTCTGATAGGGATTGCCGAACCGGGAGCCATTCTTCTGGACACGGGTGCCGCCGCTGCCAGAGGTGAAGGAGCCGCCATTCGTCTTGATGTCGGCATTCACGAGCACGGCGCCGATGGCATCCCCATCCGTGTCGGCGTTCAGCACCACATTGAGCTTGCCCTGCTCGGCAGTGATGGCCTTGTTGACGGTGATATTGCGCTGGGCCTGCAGCTTGAGGGTCGAGATGCCCGTGCCTGCCGTCTTCTTCAGCTCTGAGTTCACTGTGATGGAGGCCGCCTTATTCTTGTCCACCGCCTCCACCGTGACGCTGGTATTCTGGTTCAGCAGGGTATTGATCTGCTTGCTGCTGACCCAGGTCGTCTTATTGACATCTTCCCAGTTGCCATTGACGCCCTTATCGCCCTCTTTGGTGATGACGCCCGTCGCTGCACCGCTGGGTTTGTCGGCAGAGATGACGACCTCCAGGGGATCCAGCTGCCATTCGCCGGCTTTCCCCGTCTCACCCGCGGCGTCGATCCCTGCATTTTCCCCAATGTCCAGGTAATCGCCGCTGGTCTCGATGAGGCCGCCGTCAACGCGTCCGCGGGCCGTGAGCTCCGCCGTGTCCGCGACGCGGGTCTCGCCGCCGAGGACGCGCAGGGTGCCGCCGCTCTCCCCCGCGCCGGTGCCAGAGACATCGATCCTGCCGCTGACCGTCGCCGTGCCGGTCCCCGCATCCAGGACCACCTGCCCCTTCTCGTTGAGGCGGGCCGTGGTGGCCTCGATGATGCCTTCATTATTGACGATGGAGCTCATGACGTCTCCGGCGGCCTTCGCCGTCATGAGGATATAGCCCCCATCTGCCGTCAGGATGCCCCTATTGATGGTGCGGGCCTTCGCCAGGTCGCCGTTTACCGTGAAGTTCAGCTTGCCAGCCGAGTCGGCGGCGATATTGATTTCCTTCGCCGAGGCCAGGGCGATCTTGCCGCCATCCGCCGCGATGGTGCCCGCATTCTCCACGCTGGCTGCATGGAGCGCCACGAGGCCGCCCTCCGCCTTGATGGTGGCTTCATTGACGATGGTGGCCCTATTGCCCTCCGCCAGCTGCAGATCCAGGGACTTCCCCGCCGCAAAGGCGTCGAGCTGATCATTCTGGAGCTCTGCCGTGGAGGCCACGAGGCCGCCCACGTCGATCTGGGCGCCCCTTCCAAAGAGCACGCCATTGGGGTTCACGAGAAAGACATTGCCATTGGCTGTGAGGACGCCGTCGATGATGCTCGCACCGCCCCCCGTCACCCGATTCAGGGCGATGGAGCTGGCTCCTGGCTGCAGGAAGCGCACCGCCTCGTCCCGGGCGATGTCAAAGCCCTTCCAGTCGATTGCCACCCGGTCCGTCTTCTGGTCGATGACCATGGACTTGTCCTGGCTCGTAATCTCTGCACTTCCGCTCTGGATGCTGCCCTCCTGGGGCAGGGCCTGGGCTATGCCACCTCCCGCCAGTGCCATGAGCGCTGCGCCGAAGGAAGCGGCCCTCCTCTGCCAGGTCCTCCGTATTCTCCTTTTCATGTTCGGTTCCTCCCTTTTGATTCCTTGCCATCCCACGAGATTTCTTTCGGATTTTCTCTCTTATCCCCGGGAACCCGCCTCATAAATCCGGTACGGGCAGCCCCTAATGACTAGAATCTTTTGTAGATTCTCTCTATTCTGTCTTTTCTCCTTTGCGAGGCGTGCAAAGCATCGAGCCCATTGGGTGCCGCGACGCTCTGCCCTCCTGCAAGGGTAGCGCGAAATGTCCGCAACGGGGACATCTGCGCACGTTTTCTCTTTCTCTTTCTCTGGATGTCTCTCTATTTTGTCGCTTTCGCTTTCTCTATTTCTCGTTCTCTGCCAATATGGATTTGCAGAGGTCCTAGTCATCTAGGATGTTTTTCCCTCCTTCTGATTCTAGTTTAGGATTGCTCCCCCACAAAGTCAATGAGATATGCATAAGTGGGCAGAAATCCGCAAAAGTGGGAGGCGCTTTCAGATTTTTTCCATAAAAATAGAGCTGTGGCATG
Source organism: uncultured Mitsuokella sp. (assembly GCA_945877355.1). Taxonomy (GTDB): domain Bacteria; phylum Bacillota; class Negativicutes; order Selenomonadales; family Selenomonadaceae; genus AWVT01. The sequence goes on from CAMCRT010000014.1 coordinate 21,787, forward strand.
TTGCTCACAGCTCTATCTCACTCTGACGATAGGCATACGCCAATCTGTCATGGCCAGCCTCAAGACTCGTTTCGATGCGCTACCTGCGCCATCTTCCTCGAGATTCTTGACACGTCCAACAGTCGGTTAACATCCATCTCGGAGACTCCCTCTGTCACGCCTCCGGCGTGCCACCTCCCTCCAGAGGGAGGCAAGCAGGCCCCCAGCGCTCGCAATGGATTGCCGCTGCACCCAAACTCCGGCATCCTGCCTGATTTCTCCAACCTGCCACCCCATTGCCAGACTTCTGAGTCTTGCCCCATCCCCCTCCCGAGGGGGAACGCCCGCAGGGCAAGGGGGAGTCTGCGAGAAAGATGTGACCGGCCTTTTGGACGTGCTTAGGACTATGCTTTTCCCTTTCTCTTTTTGCTTTACGAGGCGATGCCTGGGGTCGTCATGGCCAGTGGCGCCAGGATGTGGTCGAGCTTTTCCTTTGGCAGGAGTCCCTTCTCCAGGATGACCTCCCGGATGGGGCGGCCGGTGGCATAGGCTTCCTTTGCGAGGCTGGCGGAGCTCTCGTAGCCGATGTGTGGCAGGAGCGCCGTCACGATGCCCACGCTCTTTTCCACCCAAGCGGCGCAGGCCTCCCGGTTCGGCTCTAGATCCACGAGGAGCTTTTCCACGAAGGTATCCACCGCATTTGTCAGCACCTTCATGGCGCCGAAGAGATTGTAGGCGATGACGGGCTCCATGACATTGAGCTCGAACTGGCCGTTCTCCACGCCGAGGGTCACGGCCATGTCGTTTGCCACCACCTGGTAGCAGGCCTGGTCCAGCACCTCCGCGATGACCGGGTTCACCTTGCCCGGCATGATGGAGGAGCCCGGCTGGCGCATGGGGAGGCGGAGCTCAGCGAGGCCGCAGCGGGGGCCCGATGCCATGAGGCGGAAGTCGTTTGCCATCTTGATGAGGACGAGGGCCGTCGTCTTCATGGCGGCGGACACGTCGGCGAAGGCATCCGTGTTGTTGGTGGCGTCGATCATGTTCTCTGCCGTGTGGAAGGGCTTGCCCGTGATGGCCCGGAGCTCGCCCGCCACCGCCTCGATATAGGCGGGCTCCGCGTTGAGCCCCGTTCCCACGGCGGTGCCGCCCATGTTCACGGCGTAGAGGCCCTCCTCTGCCCGCTCCAGGCGGCGGATGCCACGGCGGACGGCGGAGGCGTAGGAGCCCATCTCCTGCCCGAGGGTGATGGGCACCGCGTCCTGCAGGTGGGTGCGCCCCATCTTCAGCACGCCCTGCCAGGCCGCTGCCTTTTTCTCGAGCTCTGCGGCGAGGCGCCCGAGGGCGGCCTTGAGCCCGTCCAGTTTGTGGGCGGCGCAGACCTTCAGCCCCGTGGGGAAGGCGTCGTTCGTGGACTGGGCCATATTGGCGTGGTTGTTCGGCGAGATGATGTCGTAGCGCCCCTTCGCCTCCCCGAGGAGCTCCAGGGCCCTATTCGACAGCACCTCGTTCATGTTCATATTGACGGAGGTGCCGGCACCTCCCTGGATGGGGTCCACGGGGAACTGGTCGAGGAGGCCCCCGCCGATGATCTCGTCCGCCGCCTGCACGAGCGCGTCCCCGATGCGCTTCTCGAGGCGCCCCGTGGCCATATTCGCCAAGGCCGCCGCCTTCTTCACCCGGGCCAGGGACTGGATAAAGTCCGGATCCAGCCGCGTGCCCGTGATATGGAAGTTCTCCATGGCGCGGAGTGTCTGCACTCCATAGTAAACCTCATCCGGCAGCTCCCGTTCTCCCAAAAAATCATGTTCCTTCCGCATGATGCTCACACCTTTCCACCAATGCGATACATTCCGTTCTTCTTGTCTTTTATTGTATCATGTATACAAAGTACAAGCAAGAATATTTCGATAGATTATCCATGCAAAAATTGAATGCTTTTAAGTTACGTTAGACGCTAGTGCTCCGAGGTTACGTTCGTTCCGTGTACCCCACAAGACGCCTGCCCTGCATAGAAAAAATGCCCCGTCCCTTCCACAAGACGGAGCAGTGCGGCAGCCTTTCGGTCCGCGATTGATAGAACTGAATGAAAAAGTATGAGAATTATCCCCCGCGATGGCGGGGAAAGGTTCCGACAAAGCCAGCGGGGCCTCCCCGGCGGGAAGCCCGGAAACCACATAAGCCCTTCCAATCGCCTGGGCGCTGGAAGGGCTTATCAATCATTCAGTCTATCTATGATCTGGTATCGCCAGATTCTCTAGCAGAATGCATCGAATCCCCATCCCCATCGCTCGCAGGTCAATCGGTGATCGTCAATCAGGCAGTTCTCCTGGCTCCAGTTCCTCGCTCTCCTGCACCTTCCCAGGTCTCCCCAGTGGCCCGGCTCACGCCGTCGCAAGATCGCTCCCTGTCACAGTGGCGGGACCGCGCCGGCTTTTACCGGCTTCCCTATTAAGTCTATGACACCTGATCCGCTTATGAAATTTTTAACTGGATATTATCCTATCATTTCTTGTACTTATTGTCAAGAAGATCCAGTTCGTTTCTATATCAAATATAACGCAAATATAACAGGGCTCTTGAGGTCAGCAGAAAATCAAAAAATTGCTCTCTTGCTTGAAAAAAGAAGACGAATATGGTATTCTATAGATGTATTCGAGAACGACATTTGGATACCAACGAAAATACCTGCAGGAAGTGATGAGCCTGTGGGTATTTTTATTATGAGAAAAGCCCCATCGCCTTAGCGATGGGTCTGCACGGCTGATGAAACCGTGCCCTGCTGGGTGCCACAATGTGGTTTGGCTCTACCACCCCAACATCTGCAGAATCAGTGTTCCGAGGATGCTCCCGGCAATGCTGATGAGCAGCGAAACCATTACTTCGTAGAACGACATTTTAGAACCTCCCCCTTTGCCGATTTGGCTTGATGAGGGCCGTGGCAATAGAAGCATATCATAATTACGCAAGCATTGCCAAAGATTTTTAAATGTCTGGCTTTTTATTTCACCACATTCCGCACACCAGAATGGCAATATGTTCGGGATAATCTGGCGGATTTCACAGCCCGTTTGCTTTCATAATCTGCCATGAATCCGTCAAATTGCGAAAGCAAGCGATACCTTTCGCGTCAATCATCGTGATTTTTAGAGGTTCGATGTAACAAAAGTTACAGCAATGATATGCTCACTTTGCTATGATAAAACCATACCAATTGTGTATTATCTATTCCAAAGGAGAGTAATTATATGGAAAACAAGATGTTTTGCTTCCAGTGCCAGGAAACGGCAAACGGGACGGGCTGCACCCAGATCGGCGTCTGCAGCAAGACGCCGGAGGTAGCTGGCCTGCAGGACCTGCTCATCTACACGACGAAGGGCCTTTCCGCCGTCACGACGCGCCTGCGCGCTGAGGGCAAGGCGGTTCCCAAAGAGGTCAACCACCTGGTCTCCACGAACCTCTTCATCACCATCACGAACGCGAACTTCGATGCCGAGGCCATCACGAAGCAGATCGAAGAGACCATCACCGTGACGAAGCACCTCCGGGGCGAGCTCAAGGACGCCTCCGGCCTCCCGGACGCTGCCCTCTATGAGGGAGCCCGCGCGGACTTTGCCGCAAAGGCAAAGACCGTCGGCATCCTCGCCACGACGGACGAGGATATCCGCAGCCTGAAGGAGCTCACCATGTACGGCCTCAAGGGCATGTGCGCCTACCTCCACCACGCCAACGTGCTGGGCGGCGAGGACGAGACGATTGACGCCTTCATCCAGGAGACGCTGGCGACCCTGCTGGAGGACAAGGATGCCGGCACGCTGACGGGCCTCGCCCTCAAGACTGGCGAGGTGGGCGTGAAGACCATGGCGCTCCTCGACAAGGCAAATACGGATGCCTACGGCAATCCGGAAATCACCGAGGTGGATCTGGGCGTCCGCCAGAATCCGGGCATCCTCGTCTCCGGCCACGACCTGAAGGATCTGGAAATGCTCCTTCAGCAGACCGAGGGCACGGGCGTCGATGTCTACACCCACGGCGAGATGCTGCCGGCCCACTACTATCCGGCCTTCAAGAAGTACAAGCACTTCGCCGGCAACTACGGCAACGCCTGGTGGCAGCAGCAGGGTGAGTTCGAAGCCTTCAACGGCCCGATCCTCATGACCACGAACTGCGTCGTCAAGGTAAAGGACAGCTACAAGAACCGCCTCTTCACCACGGGTGCCGTTGGCTACCCCGGCACAGTCCACATCAATGCAAAGGCGGACGGCTCCAAGGACTTCTCCCAGATCATCGAGCTGGCAAAGAAGTGCCCGGCTCCGAAGGAGCTGGAGACCGGCAAGATCGTCGGCGGCTTTGCCCACAACCAGGTCTTTGCCCTGGCGGACAAGGTGGTGGAGGCCGTCAAGAGCGGCGCCATCAAGAAGTTCGTCGTCATGGCAGGCTGCGACGGCCGTCACAAGACCCGCAGCTACTATGAGGACTTCGCAAAGAACCTGCCGAAGGATACGGTCATCCTGACGGCTGGCTGCGCCAAGTACCGCTACATCAAGCTGCCCCTGGGTGACATCGGCGGCATTCCCCGGGTCCTGGACGCGGGCCAGTGCAACGACTCCTACAGCCTCGCCCTCATCGCCCTGAAGCTCAAGGAAATCTTCGGCCTCGCCGATGTCAATGAGCTGCCGGTGGTCTACAACATCGCTTGGTACGAGCAGAAGGCCGTTATCGTCCTCCTCGCCCTCCTCCACCTCGGCATGAAGAACATCCACCTGGGCCCCACGCTCCCGGGCTTCCTGTCCCCGAACGTCGGCAAGGTCCTCGTGGAGAACTTCGGCATCGGCACCATCTCCACGGTGGAGGACGATCTCAAGACGATGATCGGCTAAAAAGCTTTCTCCTATCTTCTGCTTATCATATATCCTGCATTTGAGCGGCCCTTCCGGCCGCTCCTTTTTTGCCCCCTCCGGCAGCGCGACCCTCCTGCAACTGCATTTGATTTCTTTCATGGAAACGTGGTATCCTTCGAGGAAAAGAACCCTTCGGATAAAGGAGAACACCATGAAAAATACCATGACCTACAAGCGCTATGACGGCACGGTGGAACTGAACGAGAAGGAGGGCATATTTTTCGGCCGAGTCCTAGGGATACAGGATAAAATCGCCTATGAAGCCTACGATGCGAAGACCCTCGTGGAAAACTTCCACGGAGCAGTGGACGAGTATCTCCAGCGCTGCGAGGAAGAGCAACGGCCACCAGAGCCCGCCTTCCGAGGCTCCTTCAACATCCGCATTTCCTCAAAGCTCCACCGGGCCCTGGCGATACATGCAATCAAAAACGGCATGAACCTCAACCAGCTCGTAAATTATATTCTCGAGGAATATATGTCCACACATGATCAAGAATGTGAATGAGCAGGAAAAGCCCCAGCGGCCTTCAGACCACCGGGGCTTTTCTGCATTATTGATTCCATTGCGCTTTCAAGGCTTCGAAGTTTTTTGTATCCCTGTAGCTGCTTGATTTCTGGTACGACTCCTTTGCCTGTTCCTTCAATGCATCAAGATCTTTTTCTTTGTCGAATCGCTTGTACACAGAGCTGATGACTTACCTGCGAAAAATATCCCGTACGGGAGATGCATATCTGCTGCGGTTCTATCCGCCCGGCAAAAATCTGCCTCCCCATTACAGGAGGGTTGCTTCAACGTGCTCGCCACGGATTATCCTCTGGACATCCTCGTCCGTCAGACTGTCCGGCCCCAACTCCTCCGGGATATCCTCAAGGCGGTCTGGCGCACCCTTGTAGAGCTCCCAAAGTTCCTCATTTGTCATTTCCGAAATATCCTTCATTTTATTTGCTTCCTTTCCTGAAAGTTGACAACTCATCTGCGAAAAGTATACCATACTTCGCACTCAGAGCGCAACTGAATTTAGTTTTATTCTGAAGAGAGATAGGCAAATCAAATTTTATCGTACACATGGGCAAATATTCTTCGACTTGACACATTGTGAAAATCTGCTAACATATATCTCAAAAGGCGCTTCCTCTCTCTGCCCGGGTCCATAACCCGGATACATTGAGAGGAAGCGCCTTTCTTCTGTTTATATAGGAACCTAGCTTGCCAAATTATCGTCATATATCATGCACTTAAAATAAATCACCTTGAATACACTTGGATACTCAATTTTAAGTATTGAGATCCTCCATCAGCTCATCGACGGTCTGAAAGGGACCGTGGATATCCTTGTCCTCCTCCGCCTCCTGGAGCTTCTTCCAAAGTCTGGGCGACGTTTCATGGGTTGTGACGGAAAAGGGCAAGCCGTGGGCGATGAGGGACTGGCGCAGGAAAATATTGATTGCTGTCGTCATATCAAGCCCCAGGGACTTGAAAAGCTGCTGGGACTCCTCCTTTACGGTACGATCCATTCGGATTGTCATACTTGTCGTTGCACCTGCCATAATGATTCCTCCGTTTCCCCTTCCGCATATACACAGTATTTCTTTCCTATGACATATTATAGCATTTACATGTGCAATAACAATATAAATGCAGGATAATCTTTCCGATTAATGAAAAAAGCTGCGACGTTTGCTTGTCGCAGCTTTTCTTATAGGTAGGCTTCGAAGGCGTCCATGTCCGTCACCTTTACGTGCTTGCCGCTGATGGCGAGGAGGCCGTCCCGTTGCATGGCGGATAGCTCTCTTGAGAGGGAGGGACGGGTGGAGGCCAGGTAGTCGGCCATGTATTCCCTCGTGATGGAGAGGGTGACCTCGCCCTTTTCGTCCATGCTCTGGAAGAGGAAGCGGACGATGCGCTCCCGGAGCGTGCCACTGGCGAGGATCTTGATGCGGGTGTGCATGTGGAAGGCCTTCCGCGCGAAGATCCGCATGAGGCTCTGCTGGACGAGAAGGGCCGTCTTGGACCTCCCCGCGTCCAGGCTGAAGTATTCGGAGGAGATGGCGAGGATCTTCGTGTCCTTTGCGGCCTCCACATAGATGTCATAGGGGCGCTGGAGCACCATGTAGATCTCGCCGAAGAGGTCGCCGGGGTCGGCGATCTCGCTGATGAAGATAGAGCGGCCGGAGAAGGTATCCTTCCTTATATGCACCTCGCCGGACAGGAGGATGTAGAGGCACTTTGGCATATCGCCATCGGCAAAGACAAGCTCCCCTCGGGAAAGGGCGAGCTCCCGGACGCGGCTGGAGGAGAGCACCTCCCGCAGCCCTTCGTCATCGAGCCCCGCCGCAAGCCCGCTCATGCGCAATGCCTCGAGTGCCTTTTCCTCCTTCATTCCCGCACCAGGAGCTTTTCGATTTCCACCACGTACATGGTGTGGTAGTCCCCGTTGTACCATTTTTCATCGGATTCCTTGTCGAGGAAGTATTCCTTGCCGAGGGGCTGGGCGTAGAGGACGCGGCCCTCCATGGCGACGCGGGCCTCATCGAAGAGGATGTGTCCGTCCGCGTGCTGCACCGTGAGGCCGGACTTTGCCAGCTTGTCCTCGTCCCGGCCGGAGACGGTGCCGAAGTAGCTCATCATCTTGCGGCGGTCCTCGTCGAAGACGGAGAGGGTGACCGTGTGGCTCTTGTCGACGAATTCCTTGGTGTAGCGCTGGGGCCGGATAAAGATGTAGGCGACGGGCTTTCCCCACATGATGCCGAGGCCGCCCCAGGAGGCGGTCATGGCGTTCGCCTTGCCGTCCGCCTCGCTGGCGACGAGGAGCCATTCTTTGCCGATGAGGCGGAATGGGCTTTCGTTAAAGTCCTCGGGAGAAATCTCTTTGAAGGCCATGTTTGTACTTCCTTTCCACAGATAAGGGACACTTATCCACACTTTCCACAGCGTTATGCACAGGTTTTTGTGGATAAATTATTTTTTCTCCGCGCCCTCAAGCGCATCGTCCAGCGTATGCCATGCGAGGACGGCGCATTTTACCCGGGCGGGCATGTTGCTGACGTTTTGGAGGGCCAGGGCGTCGTCCAGGTCCTCGAGCTCCGCTTCGTCCGTGATTTCCCGCTTTATCATGCCGATGAATTTGTGGGCGAGGGTCTTTGCCTCCTCCACGGTCTTTCCCTTGATGAGGTCGATCATGATGTCGGTGGAGGCCTGGGAGATGGCGCAGCCTACTCCTGTGAAGGCGGCGTCCTTGACCTTGCCATCCTCCACGATGAGCTGCAGGGTAATCTCGTCGCCGCAGCTGGGGTTATGCCCCTTCAGGCTGCAGGTGGCGCCCTCCAGGGCGTGCTTGTGCTCCGGGTTGCGGCTGTGCTCGCCGATGAGCTCTGTGTAGATATCCTCAAGCGCCATAGCCCAGGACCCCCCTTACCTTTTTCAGGGCATCGATCCAGCGGTCGATGTCCTCCTTTGTGTTGTAGAGATAGAAGCTGGCCCGGCAGCTGGCGTTTATCCCCAGATACCGGTGCAGGGGCTGGGCGCAGTGGTGGCCCGCCCGGATGGCGACGCCCTCCGCGTCGAGGATGGTGGCCACGTCGTGGGGGTGCACATCCTGGATGTTGAAGGCGATGATGCCCGTCTTGTTATCCCGCTTGGAGTCGCAGCCGATGAGCTGGACGTAGGGGAGTTCCTTGAGCTTTGGCAGGGCGTAGTCCACCAGCTCCTTCTCGATTTCCTCCACCCGGTCGAAGGAGACCTGCTCCAGGTAGTCGATGGCCGCGGTGAGGCCGGCGGCGCCGCCCACGTTCTGGGTGCCCGCCTCGAACTTTGCCGGCAGCTCTGCGAAGGTGGTGTTCTGCTCCTCCACGTACTCGATCATGTCGCCGCCCATGAGGAAGGGGGGCATCTTGTCGAGGATCTCATACTTGCCGTAGAGGACGCCGATGCCCATGGGAGAGAGCATCTTGTGGCCGGAAAAGGCGAAGAAGTCGCAGTCCATTTCGGTGACATCGACGGCCATATGGGCGACGCTCTGGGAGCCGTCCACCACGACGACGGCGCCGACGCTGTGGGCCTTGTCGATGATGGGCTTCAGGTCGTTCTTGAGGCCCAGCACATTCGAGACCTGGGTGACGGCCACGATCTTCGTGCGCTCGGTAATCTTCGTCTCGATGTCCTCCGCCGAGAGGTTGCCGTCCTCCTCCAGATAGATGTACTTGAGGGTCGCCCCCACGTGCTTGGCGATGACCTGCCAGGGCACCAGGTTGCTGTGGTGCTCCGAGACGGTGAGGACCACCTCGTCCCCCTTCTTGAGGTTGTGGTAGCCGTAGCTGTAGGCCACTAGGTTCAGCGCCTCCGTGGCGTTCTTCGTGAAAATGACTTCCTCGGGACGCTTTGCCTTGATGAAGGCCGCGGTGCGGCGGCGGGCGTTTTCATAGATCTCCGTCGCCTCCACCGAGAGGGCATAGGCGCCCCGGTGGGGATTTGCATTGCAGCCGCCGTAGTAGTTGCAGATGGACCTTATGACCTGGTCCGGCTTCTGGGTGGTGGCACCGTTGTCGAGATAGACGATGTGCTTCCCGTTCATCTTGCTATGGAGGAGCGGGAAGTCCTTCTGTATTGCATCAGCCATTTGCGAGCCTCCTCATCAGGAATGTATCGATTTCCTCCTGCAGCGCGGTATCGGCGATGCGGTCGAGCACCGGCCGGAAGGAGGCCTCCACCACGAGCCGCTGGGCTTCGGCGAGGTCGAGGCCACGGCTCATGAGGTAAAAGAGCTTGTTTTCGTCCATCTTGCCCACGGATACGGCATGGTGGCCGTCCACGTCCGCCTCATGGGAAAGCATGATGGGGACGCTGCGGTTCCGGACCTTCGGCGAGAGGAGCGTGACCTCCTCATTCTCCCGGCCCACAGAGCCCGTGGAGCCCTCGAGGAAGTCCAGCGTGCCGCGGAAAATCTTCTCGCTCTCGCCGAGAAGCGCGCCGCGCACCTGCATGTTGGCATCCGTGAGCTTCCCGCTCTGGCGGATGACGTAGTTCATGTCGATGCGCTCGTCCCCGTCGCCGAGGTACAGGCCCCAGACATCGGCCTTCGACTCCTTGCCCACGAGGTCCACGTAGAGCTCTGTGACCGTCTCATGGGCGCCGGCCTCCACCACCGTGTAGTGAAGCTCTGCCCCGTCCGCCACATGGGCCCGGACCCGGCAGGTGTAGGCGGCGTCCGCTGGCGTCAGCTGGGCCAGCACCAGGTTCAGTCTCGCCCCGGCCTCCAGGTGGATCTGCACCTCGTAGCTGCCCGCCTCCCGGTGGGTGAGGACGAGGCTCTCCTCCGTCTCCCGCTCCACGAGGATCTGCTTGTTCTTGATTTCGCTATCTATGTTTTCCGGTGCCCGCGCCTCGTTGACGCCGAGCCAGCGCCAGGTGCGCATGGGGATCCGGGAGAATATCTTCTTTTCCATCAGCCCATCGTCCCTTCCAGTTCGATATTGACGAGATTGTTCATCTCCACCGCGTACTCCAGCGGCAGCTCCTTTGCGATCGGCTCCACGAAGCCCCGGACGATCATGGCCCGGGCCTCCTCCTCGTCGATACCCCGGCTCGTCAGGTAGAAGATGGCCTCATCGCTGATGCGGCCGATCTTCGCCTCGTGGCCGATATCCGCCTCGTCCCCCTCGATATCCATGACGGGGAGCGTGTCGGAGCGGGACTCGCTGTCGAGCATGAGGGATTCGCAGTTCACCGAGCACTTGGCAAAGGGGGCATTGCGCGTGACCTTCACCGCGGAGCGGTAGGTGGCGGCGCCGCCCGCCTTCGAGATGGTGCGGGTGTTGATATTTGCCGAGGTGTGGGGCGCCGCGTGGATGACGCTGGCGCCGGTGTCGAGGTTCTGCCCCTTCGAGGCGAAGGTGACGCCGGTGAACTCGCAGCGGGCATTCTCCCCGTGGAGGATGCTGCAGGGGTAGAGGCAGGACACGTGGGAGCCGAAGGAGCCGGACACCCACTCGATGATGCCGTCCTTCTCCACGATGGCCCGCTTCGTGTTGAGGTTCATCATGTTGCGGGACCAGTTCTCGATGGTGGAGTACCGGAGGCGCGCCCCCTCCTTGACGAAGAGCTCGACGCAGCCCGCGTGGAGGTTCGTCACGTTGTACTTCGGCGCGGAGCAGCCCTCGATGAAGTGGAGGCTTGCGTCCTTCTCCACGATGATGAGGGTGTGCTCGAACTGGCCGGCCCCCGCCGCATTGAGGCGGAAGTAGGACTGGAGCGGGATCTCCACATGGACCCCCTCCGGCACGTAGACGAAGGAGCCGCCGGACCAGACCGCCCCGTGGAGGGCCGTGAACTTATGGTCCTTCGGCGGCACGAGAGTCATGAAATACTCCCGCACGATGTCCCCGTGCTCCCAGAGGGCCGTCTCCATATCCGTGTAGATGACCCCCTGCTTTACGAGGTCCTCCTGGATGCTGTGGTAGACCACCTCCGAGTCGTACTGGGCGCCGACGCCGGCGAGGCTCTGCTTCTGCTCCGCCTCCGGGATGCCCAGGCGGTCGAAGGTGTTCTTGATGTCCTCCGGCACCTCCTGCCAGTTGCCCGTCATCTTCGCGTCCGGCTGGACATAGGTGACGATCTCATCCATATTGAGCTCGCTGATGTCCGGGCCCCAGGTGGGAAGCGGCATGGAGTTGTACGTCTCCAGCGCCTTCAGGCGGAACTCGGTCATCCACTCCGGGTCATGCTTGCGCTTCGAGATATCCAGGATGATGTCCTTCGTAAGGCCTGAGTGGGTCTTGTAGGCGCTCCTGTCCTCGTCGCGGATATCGTAGAGGGTGCGCTCGATGTCCTCCACGTAGGTCTTTTTCTTCGGGGAAAATTCCTCTGCCATTTCGCTCACTTCCCCTCGCTATGACGATCCAGGATATGGGTAAAGCCCTGGCTGTTGATTTCCTCGATGAGCTCGGGGCCGCCCTCCTCGACGATCTCGCCGTTCATGAGGACGTGGACCTTGTCCACCTTGAGCTTTTCCAGGATGCGTGTGTTGTGGGTGATGATGAGGCAGGAGTTCTCCTCATTGTGGAACTTCGCCACGCCCTCGGACACGATCTGCACCGCGTCCACGTCGAGGCCGGAGTCCGTCTCATCCAGCATGGCGAGCTTCGGGTTCAGCATGAGGAGCTGGAGGATTTCCGTGCGCTTCTTCTCGCCGCCGGAGAAGCCCACGTTGAGGTAGCGCTCCGCGTACTCGGGCTTCATCTTGAGCTCCTCCATGAGGGCCTTGAGCTGCCGGCGGAAGGGGACGATCTTCACCTTCTCCCCCGTGATGGCCTGCTTTGCCGTACGGAGCATATTCTCCACGGTGATGCCCGGGATCTCCTCCGGCGTCTGGAAGGAGAGGAAAAGCCCCTTCTTCGCCCGCTCGAAGGTCTTGAGGTCCGCGATATCCTCCCCCTCAAAGGCGATGGAGCCGCCCGTGACCTCATACTTCGGATGGCCCATGATGACATTCATGAGGGTGGATTTGCCGGAGCCATTTGGCCCCAATATGACGTGCACCTCGCCCTTGCCGACGGAAAGGGAAAGCCCCTTCAGGATGCTCTTGCCCTCGACGCCTGCCACGAGGTCCTTGATTTCTAGCAGCTGACTCATACGTAACTCTCCTTTTATATTGAGGATTCGTGCTCGGCGAATCCTTACAAAAATACTCGGGATTCTTGATTTCCATTGTAGGTGTAACAAATGAAAATGTCAATAGTTACGAACACGTTTCATAAATATGATATATCTATCACACTATTAGCCCCCGTCCGCCAGCTGCGGCTGTAACGATTTCGCAGCCCGTCCACCAGGCGCGTAACATCTTCCTCGCAGACTCCCCCTTGCCCTGCGGGCGTTCCCCCTCGGGAGGGGGACGAGGCTAGGCTCACCAGCTCGCAATGGAAAGATAGGATGAGGCCACCAGGAAGGCAAGGCCTATGAGTCTGCTTGTCGCAACAATCCATTGCAACCCTGGGAGTTTTGCCTGCCTCCCTCTAGAGGGAGGTGGCGTACCGAAGGCGTGACGGAGGGAGTCTCGCTGCTGGCAATGACGATTTCGCTTCCCGTCCGCCAGGCTCGTGACATCTTTCTCGAAGACTCCCCCTTGCCCTGCGGGCGTTCCCCCTCGGGAGGGGGGCGAGGCTAGACTCACCAGCTCGCAATGGAAAGATAGGACGAGGCCACAAGGAAAGCAAGGCCTATGCGTCTGCTCGTCGCAACAATCCATTGCAACCCTGGGAGTTTTGCCTGCCTCCCTCTAGAGGGAGGTGGCACGCCGAAGGCGTGACGGAGGGAGTCTCGCTGCTGGCAGTGACGGCTACAAAAAAGAAGCTGCGATTTGTCACAGCTCCTTGAAACTGACATTATTGGATTCTTGCGCTTTCCTGTACCGGATGCTCCTGCAGGAACTCCAGGAACTCCTCCTCCGGCATGGGCTTCCCGAAAAGGTAGCCCTGGCCGCTCTTGCAGCCCACGGAGAGCAGCAGCGCCTCCTGCTCCGGCGTCTCCACGCCCTCGGTGATGACCTTCATGGAAAGGCTCTTGCCGAGCTCCACCACCCGAGCAAGGATGTTCTTTGCCCGACTGCTGCGCTCTGCTGCCAGCAGCATGGACCTGTCGATCTTCATCACATCCATGGGCAGGTTCTCCAGCATGGCGATGGAGGAATAGCCCGTGCAGAAATCATCCATGGAAAGGGAGTAGCCCATGGCCTTCAGGGACTGGATGATGTCCTGGGCATTCGTCCGACGCTCCTTCGTGGCAAAGTCGATGAAGGCCGTCTCCGTGATCTCCAGCTCCACGGCCCCCTCCGGCAGCTGATACTTGGCCGCCAGCTCCTGCATCCGGTCGAGATAGCCGAGCTCCTGCATATGGAGGCCCGACTGATTGACCGATATGGGGAAGATGGGATCTCCTGCCGCCAGCCGCGCCTTCTGGAAGGCCAGGATGGACTCCAGCATGTAGTAGTCCAGCTCGATGATGAAGCCGTTCCGCTCGAAGAGGTCGATGAAGGCGTAGGGGCTGAGGAACCCGAGCTCCGGGCTCTGCCAGCGCACCAGCGTCTCCGCCCCCACGAGGCTGTGGGTGCTGATATCGTACTTCGGCTGGAGGTAGATCTGGAACTCCTTTTTCTCCACCGCCTTATGGGCGAGCCGCTCCATCTGCTGCTGCTGCGTCACCCGCTCATGCATCGCCGCATCGTAGACGCCGATATCTTCGCCCACGTCCGCCGCCTCGTTCATGGCGATGACCAGGTTGTCCAGCATCTGCTGGCCGCTGAACTCCTGCCCCGCCGGGAGCTGGCGCACGCCGATGCGCAGCCGCACCTGGGCCGTCATCTGGCCGATCTTGATGTACTGCATGTTCTCCGAGAAGACCTGGGCGAACTCCTTCGGCTCCATGCCGCTGGGCAGCACCGCGAGCGCCACGAACTGGGCCGTCTCCGAGTCAATGGCCCGCTCCTTGATCCAGTCGTATTCCTTCGAGAAGGCATCCACCTGCTGGAGGAAGCTCTTCACGAGGGTATCCCGGTCGAAGGCCTCCCGGAGCAGCGCCAGCCGCTGGAGCCGGCACATGAGGACGGCGGTGCGCCCTTCCTTCCACGCCTGTACGAATGGATTGGGGACATCCTGCATGTAGTCCCGCATCCACCGGAGGCTCTTCTCCCCCGTCAGCGGGTCGATGTACTGGGCCTCCCACAGCCGCTTCCGCAAACGATAGCGGGAATAGAGCACGAGGACGAAGGTGCCCAGGAGCACGCCGAATATGAGGATGAGGACGGCAGCCACCGTGTAAGGATAGCGGTAGGCATAGCCCGTGAGCGTCCGAGGCCCCACCGCCGACATGGTATTGTCCAGGACGATGGACTCCACCTGGGTGCGCGGCAGATTCCGGATGACCCGGTTGAGCGCCATGTAGAGCCGCTTGTCCGCCGTTTTTCGGACGGCTATGGAAAGACCATAGTGGAAGGCCTCGATGCCATCGGGATAGAGGTCGTAGAAGCCGCCCGCGTCGAGGCGCGGCTGGGCGAGGAAGGACTTTGCAAAGGTGATGTCCGCCTTGCCGTCCCGCACTGCCTGGAGGCAGTCCCGCTCCGTATCGTAGTAGCGGATATTCTCCGCCCCATAGAGGCGGATGATGTCGTGCTCCGTATAGTGCTCGCCCTTTGTCGTCGCCACGATGGGATGCTCCGGCAGCGTGTCGTTGCGCCGGCGGATGCCCACATAGCTGGCATTCATATAGGAAAAGGTGATATAGGCATCCTTTTCATTGGCCCAGTTCGGATCCGCATAGAAGGCCAGGATGAGATCCGCCTCTCCTGCCTGGTACTTCTCAAAGAGCTCCTTCGAGGAGCTGGCGGGGATGAATTCAAAGGGAACGCCGAGATCGCCCTCCAGGCGCTTTGCGATATCGGCAAGGATGCCCTTGTACTCCCCATTTTCCATATAGGAGTAGGGAGGGAGGTCGCTGCGGACCAGCACCTTGATGCTACTAAGGGTCTTCAGGTACGCCTGGTTCTCCGCCCGGAGCCGCAGGGGGATCCGCTCCCAGACATTCTGGGCATAGAGCTCCTCGATGAAGGAGGGATTGTCCATGCGCATCATCTCGGCGGCAAAATCCAGCCGGTCAAGAAGCGCCTGATTCTCCGGCCGGGCCTGCATGACCGAGTCCCCGAGGTAGAGAGGTGCCCGGTAGTCGGATCCGATCTGCTCCGCATTCGCCGTGCCGATAAAGCCATCGATACGGCCCGCCGCATAATCCGCATGGATCTGGGGCCAGGTCAGGGGCAGGAGCTCATACTCCCAAGGGGCATAGCCTGCCCGGTCCATAAAGAGCCTTACCACATCCTCATCGAGGAAGGAGTCCGCAAAGCCCACCCGCCAGGGCTTTACCGCCCCGTCGTGGACGCCCAGGTACACGGGGATGTTGGACATGGAGGTCTTCGAGGAGACGAGATCCTGCTCCGTCTTCAGAAGGCGACCCTGGATCGTATTGATCAGAATATCCGCCTTGCCCGTCAGCACCCGTTCCCGGCACTCCATGACGGCCCCGGGGATATACTCAAACTGGACGCCCGCATAGCCCGCGAGCATCTCCATGTACTCGTAGACCGCCCCTTCCATCTTTCCATCCGCATCCTGCTTGATATACCCGTCCGCCGGGATATAGGCCACGCGGATGGTCTCCGCCTGCGCCGGGCTCGCCAGGGCCAGGAGCAGCACAAAGACCGCAAACACCCCCAGGAGCCTTCGCCCAAGGGTACGTAGCCCCCGCAAGAAACTGCGCTGCATCGTCCTTCCTCCTTTCTGTAAATTTTCGTTGTTTTCGTTCAAATATAGTAAATTCTTGTCAATAATCATTCTTTTTCATCGCTTCTAGTCCCATACTTCTTTTCTATATTCTTCTCCCATCGTGGTTTTCCTGCTTGTCACGAGACAAATTTCCTAATTTTCTACAAAAAATGTAGTGGGGCCCACCTCTTTCCTGTAGAATACCTCTCTTCCTGTGGAAAAATCCGGACAGCTGCGATATAATGAAGGAAATTTGCAAAACTGACCGGCAGGGGAGCCCCTGCGCGAAAGGAATCCCATGGCAAAGAAAAAAGCACCCACTGCAAAGATAGACAGGGGCTTCTACTGGAAGCTCTTTTCCTCCACCTTCCTCATCAGCGCCTTCACCGTCGGCGGCGGCTTCGTCATCATCCCCCTGCTGAAGGCAAAATACGTGGACGAATACGGCTGGATCGACGACAAGGAGGCCCTGGACATGGTGGCCATCGCCCAGTCCATGCCCGGCATCGTCGCCGTCAATGCCTGCATCATATTGGGCTACCGCATGGCAGGCCTCCCGGGCTCCCTCGCGGCGCTTCTCGCCACCACGCTGCCGCCCCTTATCACCATCGGCATCATCGCCCGCTGCTACGACGCCTTCGCGTCGAACCACATCGTACAAATGGCGCTCAAGGGCATGCAGTGCGGCGCCACCGCCCTCATCGTCAAGGTGGCAGTGGACCTCTTCTGGAAGCAGGCCAAGAAAAAGCTCCTCCTCCCCATGCTCATCGTCCTCGCCACCTTCGTGGCCAACGTCGCCTTCGACGTCAACATCATGATGCTCGTCATCATCGACGGCCTCCTCGGCCTGTTTTTGATGCAGAATCCGAAGTATAATTAAGGAGGCGAACCCATGATATATCTTGAGCTGTTTATTGAGTTCGCCAAGGTCAGCATCTTCTGCGTCGGTGGCGGCTATGCCTCCATGCCCC
>CAMCRT010000015.1 GCA_945877355.1 uncultured Mitsuokella sp.
CTCAAAGCCTATGGCGTGCCGGGGCGGGCCCGGCTCTTTGAGGTGGTGCAGAAGGCGGAGCGTATTAATCGGGAGCGCAAGCGCCATGCCCCAGGGCGGAAATTTGCCGGCGAGTCCTCGGACAGCCGGGAGCTTGCAAGAGATCCCTCCCTCGCCCTTTCCTACATCGTCGCCCGGCCCCGCATGGCCCTCTATCTGGAGTATAGTGCTCGGGTCTTTGCCGTCTACCTGCGCTTCGTCTCCCAGGACGATATCCATAGCTACAGCGTGGACGAGGTCTTTATGGATGTGACGCCCTATCTCAAGACGTACCATGTGACGGCCCATGAGCTTGCCCGGCGCATCATTCGCGCCGTCCTCGAGGAGACGGGCATCACCGCCACGGCGGGCATCGGCACGAACCTCTACCTCGCAAAGGTCGCCATGGACATCGTGGCAAAGCATATCCCCGCCGATGCGGACGGCGTGCGCATCGCAGAGCTCGATGAGATGAGCTACCGCCGTACCCTCTGGGGCCACCGGCCCATCACCGACTTCTGGCGGGTGGGGCGGGGCTACGCCCGGAAGCTTACGGCGGAGAACCTCTTTACCATGGGGGATATCGCCCGCTGCTCCCTCGGGAAGGACACGGACTACTACAATGAGGAGCTCCTCTATCGCCTCTTCGGCGTCAATGCAGAGCTCCTCATCGACCATGCTTGGGGCTACGAGCCCTGCACCATCGCCGCCATCAAGGCCTACCGCCCGCCGGCAAAGAGCCTGGGCTCCGGCCAGGTGCTTCTCCATCCCTACACCCACGAGGCCGCTAGGCAGATCGTCCGGGAGATGACAGAGGCCCTCGTGCTGGATCTCGTGGAGAAAAAGCTTGTGACAGACGGCGTGACCCTCGACATCGGCTACGATGCCTCCAACATGACCTTTTACAAGGGGGCGGTGCATACGGATCACTATGGCAGGACAGTGCCTCGTCCTGTCCATGGCTCCGTGCGCTTAGAAGGCCACACATCCTCCTCCCGCCATATCACGGAGGCCGTGGTAGCCCTCTACGAGCGCATCACGGACCCGCATCTCGCCGTGCGACGCGTCACCGTCGCCGCCCAGCACGTCCTCCCTGAGGAGGACGTGGCAGAGGAGGCGGAGCAGCTCTCCCTCTTTGCCTCGGCGAAGTCTACGACCGAGGAAAAAACACCTGCAGGGATCCTTCCCCTGGAGGAGAAGCGGGAGAAAACGGAAAAATCCCTCCAGCAGACCGTTCTCTCCATCCAAAAAAAGCATGGAAAAAACGCCATCCTGAAGGGCTCCTACCTCACGGAGGAATCCAACGCCATCGAGCGCCACGGCCAGATAGGGGGGCACAAGGCATGAACGACGACATCACCGCCTACCTGGACATCCTCAACCGCCCGCACCCCAAATCAAAGAAACATCCGCCTATGCCCATGGACCACAGAGCCGCCCAATTCTCCCCCTTCGCCGCCGTCACCGGTCACGAGGAAAAGCTGGAAGAGATCGTGGAGCAACAGGAAGAATAGGAACGTGGTTGTTCATAGCCTGCCTGTAGAAAATCTATGCAAACGATGCAAGAAAATCCCACAAAAAAGAGCTGTGATGCGATTGCATTTCATCACAGCTCCTGTTGTTTAGAGCATTGCCATTTTTCGGAAGGCTTCCTCTGTATCGCCAAACTTTTTGGCAGCGGCAGACACGGTAAGAACTCCAGCGGCGACAAGCTCCTTCAGTAGCTCAAGACGCCCCTGCGCCTTGCCATCTTTTCTGGCTGTTTCAGCAGCCTTCATCGCTTCGCTCGCTTTCTGCGCTTCTTTCTCAGCAGCCATCCTTGCTGTCTTTATTTCTTTTTCTGCAGCTTCTCTTGCTTCTCTTGCTTCTTTTGCAGCAGCTGCTTTTGCTTCCTTTGCTTCCCTTTCTGCAATCGCTTTGGCCTTTTTCGCTTCCCGCGCTTCCCTTTTCGCCTTTGCTGCAGCCTCGTTTGCTTCCTTTGCAGCTTCCCTGCGGAGTTTTTCAAATGCCTTGCACATGGTCCTTACTCCTCCCTCTGTTTCCTTGTATCTTATTACAGTGCTCCTGAGCGGGCTGTCGGTCATATCTTCCGGCTTCTGTGCCCGGAGGTCGTGGATGAGGTGTCCTATGGGGTCGTCTCCCTTGTACGCACCATTGACGTAAAGAATATGGGAGCCATCGTCGAAGGAAGCACCTGTTTTCAGGATGATACGCCCGATTTCATAGACAGGCAAGCTCTCGCCAAAGATATCTTTTTCGGTGATGAAGATGACGTAGGTATCTGGAAGCGATTTGTAGGACTTGCTGCGCCGTCGGAGCTGTGCATCAAGCAAGCTGGCATTGTAGCGGGCGCGTCTCGGGTGGGCATCACGACTTGCCCGTTGGATTTCGATGTTGAAGGGCGTGCCGTTCTTGTCCTTCGCATAGATATCGAGGCGCACGCCATGACCGTATAGGTTTGGGATGACATACTCTGTCTTCACACGGATGATGCGAAGCTCAAGGTGTGGCAGAATCGTGGCAAGAATATGCCCCACAGCAGGGATATTCTTATCCAGACAGATTTTCATGAAGTCGTCATCCATGAGCCGAAGCCCTTGGATGATTTTAAGGTACGCCGCGCACCGGATCTGTGCAGCGATTCGTCTTCCCATAGCACATCGCCTCCCCAAGAACATTATACAGGAAAATGAATGCAGGGGCAAGACGTACAAATGTTTTTATTTGTATTCTTTGATGCTTTCGAGTATGATAAAAGCTAGGATGAGAATGAAAGAGAGGCAGCTGGATGGATAGGGCAACTGCGAGAGAATCCTATCGGGCTTAATCTTTTTTCAAAATATCCGATAAACAAGCTAGAGTATAAAGAAAGACGGAGTGTGGTGATATGATGACGAGGAATGAGCAGCGGGGGCTTTTGGAGTCGCTTGCAGATCTCAAGGGACTTCTGCCGCAGGTGGTCCTTGGAGAAGGGGAGCAGCGTACCCTTGTGGAGGAGTCCCTGCAGTCAGCAGCGGCCCTTTGCACCAGCACCCTTTCCCCAGGACGCGCCGCCTTCTACCAGGAGCTTTTCGGTGGCATGCTCACGGCACTGCAGTCTGCAAGCTGGGACTCCATGGGGACAGAGCAGGAAAGCGAGATCCGCGCACTTCTGTTGGAGCTCTTGGATGCCGCCATCCGCGAAGTACGGGCAGAGCAGGAGGTCAAGAAGATTTTCATCTTCCTTCCCTACAAGGCCTCCATGTGGGACAGCCTCGAGAGCATCTGGAAGGCTGCTGCGGACGACACCGAGCACACGGAGGTCCACGTCGTCCCCATCCCCTACGCCGACCGGAATCCCGACGGCAGCGCCGCCGCCTGGCACTGCGAGGTGGATGAGTTCCCGGACTATGTCCCCGTGGAGGACTGGCGGGACTACACCCTGGAGCAGCTGAAGGAGCTTCGCCCCGATGCCATCTTCATTCACAATCCCTATGACGCAAACAACTTCGTCACATCCATCGAGGCCCAGTATTACAGCGACAGGCTGAAGGAATGCACCGATTGCCTCGTGTACGTGCCTTACTTCGTATCAGGCGAGAGCGTCTCCAGGGGTACAGTCATTACGCCTGGTGTGATGAATGCGGACTACGTTATCCTGGAGAGCGAAGACATCCGCGAGCAATACATTGCCTATACAGAGCCTTTCGGCGTGAATGAGAAGAAATTCCTTGCCTTGGGCTCTCCCAAATTCGATGCGGTGCTCTCTGCAAGGAAGGAGGACTTTTCCCTTCCGTCGGCTTGGGAGAAAATCCTCCAGGGCAAAAAGGTCGTGCTCTTCGGAACGAGCCTTGGGGCAATCCTGCAGAATACGGAGCATGTCTGCCAGAAGACGAGGGAAATCCTCGCATTCTTCCGAGAGCATCGGGAAATCGCCCTATGGTGGCGCCCCCATCCCCTCGTCCGCTCCACACTGAAATCCATGCGCGGGGACGTGTACGAGGAATACTGCCAGATTGAGGATGAGTACAAGCAGGCCGGCTGGGGCATCTTCGACGACAGTGGCGACCTAGACCGGGCTATTGCCTGGTCAGATGCCTACTACGGCAATCCAAGCTCCGTATGCACACTATTTACTGCGGCAGAAAAGCCTGTTGTCCTGCAAGGCTATGACCCTGCGTCTCCAAAGATGGTCACATGGCACGTCGATATTGGTTCAGAAAGTGCACTGTTCTTTGAGGCATTTCGCGGGATATTCTATGATTTTGACTTGAAAACAGGTGCGCGTATTTCTGCCGTTCCTCTCCCACGTGCCTATTGGCACCAGGTAACGGAGTTTGGTCCTTTTGCGCGCCATGGGGAGCAGGTTTTGCTTTTCCCCCATCGTGAGCGCGCGATTTGCACCTTTGATTTGCATACGGGTGAGATGCAAACGATTGGTACGGCAGAAAATGTGTATGCATCGGATGGATCTGGCATGTCGTTTCGGACAGTCTCTTACCGGGATAGCATTTATTGCCTCGGTGTACGAAGCAATGAGATTTTGAAATATGACTTCCACACAAAGGAACTTACACACATCACGGAATGGTTCGAGCCGTTACGTGAAAGTTTTGGGCTGGGACATGACCACAGCGTAGAAATGGACATGATTGTAGCCCATCACGTTCAGGGGAATATCCTGATGGCCGTCATCGCCCGATCCAATCTTGTGTTGGAGCTCGGTATGGACACGGATGCCTGGAAGCTCCATGAGGTGGGTGGAAAGGATCAGCTCTGGCAGGACATCGACTTTGATGGCACGTATTATTACCTGATGGGACGCACCCATACGCCTGTTGTTCGCTGGAACAAGGAAACGGGCGAGATACACGAATACACGGAGCATCTTGTATTGTTGAAAGGAATGCCGGAGTTCACGCCCTTTTACTTTTTGGAATGCGCGGGCGGAGAGCTGCACCTGCTTCGCGGCCTTGCCGGCCGCTCGATTGCAATCGACAAGGAGACGGGGGAGGCTAGATTCCTTGAAGAAGACGGCGGCGCGACGTATTATAAAAAGAAGCTGGGGCAGGATACGTACCTGCGCCATGTGGTAAAGGATGCAACGGATGCCTTGGTCTTTGATATGCCGGAGGGAAGGCGAGCCTACCCTATGACGTATGATTTCCTGCAGGATAGGATTCCGCTGGATCAAATCGGTACGAAAAACGGTGTTTATATGAATGTGCTACCGCTCTCATCGATACCAAAGCTATTGGAAATGACCCGCAAGGATAAATCGAAAGCAACATCGGAGCTGGCAGGGAGCCGCATTTACCGCTTTGTTAGGGAGGGGCGCGCATGAAGGTTGTGATACTGGCAGGCGGCTTCGGTACGCGCATCAGCGAGGAGTCGGAGTTTCGCCCAAAGCCGATGGTGGAAATCGGCGGGAAGCCCATCCTTTGGCATATTATGCAATGGTATTCCCACTTCGGGCACCATGAGTTCATCCTCTGTGCAGGGTACAAGCAGCACATCATCAAGGAATATTTTGCCTCCTATGCCCTCTATAACAGCGATGTGACCTTTGATTTCCAGGGGGATACGCCCATACGGATTCACACGAATTCCTCCGAGCCTTGGAAGGTCACGGTCGTTGATACGGGCTATGAGACCCTGACGGGAGCACGTATCAAGAAAATTCGGCCCTATGTGGAGGACAGCCCGTTCTTTCTTACCTACGGGGACGGGCTCTCCAATGTGGACTTGGATAAGCTTCTCGCTTTTCACGAAAAGCATGGTCGTCTCTGCACCATTACGGCGACCCGGCCGGAGAGCCGATTTGGCTATCTGGAGATGGATGGGGACATGGTCACGGATTTCCGGGAAAAGAGCCGGGAGGATGTGGGCTATATCAACTGCGGCTTCATGGTCATGGAGCCGGGGGTATTCGACTACATCCACGGCAATGTCTCCCTCGAGCAGGAGCCCATGCGAGCGCTGACAGCGGCGCGGCAGATCATGGCATATCGCCATGAGGGCTTCTGGGCCTGTATGGATACGCTTCGGGACAAGAAGCGGCTGGAGAAAATCTGGGAAACGGGAAATGCGCCGTGGAAGGCAAAGGAAAGATAGAAGGACTCTATGATTATACGAGCAAAGACAAAGTACCTCTTCGACAAATTCGTTCTGACGGAGGAGCAGAAGAGAAATTCCGAAAAGAATATTGCAGAGGCGGAGGCCAGCAAAACGATTCTGGAGTCTGCGCCCAGGCGCCTCGTCCTCGAACTGACGAATGCCTGTAACTTGAACTGCATGATGTGTGGCAGGGAGGCAGCCAAATTCACGCCGACTGTATTTTCCCTGGACTGGCTGAAGAAGTTCGAGCCAATTTTTACAAAAATCGAGGAAGTGGCCCTCTTTGGCTGGGGCGAGCCCACCGTCCACCCGAAGTTCCGCGAGATACTCGCGTACTTTGACAAGTTCCCTGTGCGCAAATATTTCTGCACAAATGGAATGCGGCTCGGCGAGCTGGAGGATGCCATATTCGACCATCACGTGGACATCATCGCTGTCAGCCTTGATGGTGCGACAGCGGAGACGAACAACCGCATCCGCCGAGGCGATGATTTTGAAAAGATTACGCGCGACTTGCGTTCTATCGTGGCGCACAAACGTGCAACGGGGGGGGTGCAAGCCCTACCTGAACTTCGTATTCTGCGCCATGCAGTCAAACCTGCATGAGCTCCCGGACCTCGTCCGTCTTGCTGCAGATATCGGTCTTGAGGAGGTCAAGGTGGTATATCTGACGGTGTTTCAGGAAGAGCTTCGGAAGGAATCGCTTTGGGATAAAACAGACGAAGTGCGCAGGGTCTTTCAGGAGGCTGCTGCTCTAGGCGAGCAGCTTGGCGTCACGCTCAAGCTGCCGCACCTTCAAGGGGAGGATGTGGCCGGCGACAAGGCGCACAAGGACTGCTTCGTCGGCTGGCGCGATCTTTTCCTTGGGTCGGATGGCTACGTGCGCCCCTGCATGTCGACACCTGAGAAATTTTTCCGCTTTGGAGATTGCAAGGACTTTGCAGAAATCTGGAACCATCCGGCAATGCAGGCCTTTCGCAAAAGCGTCAATGACGCCAATGCGATGCCGCCCCACTGCCGGAACTGCTACCAGTCCTCCCATTGCAACTGGAACAAGCGCGAATCCTTCCTGCAGGTCGGAATGGACTTTGCACCGGAATGGCAAAAGGATTGAGGGAATTCAAAAACATCACAGGAGGATGTTTGAATGAATCTCCAATCGATACTGTCATCGTATCAAAAGAAACGTGTCCTCGTAACGGGGGATACTGGTTTTAAGGGAACCTGGCTATGCAAGCTCTTGGACATATTCGGGGCAGAAATTACAGGCTTTGGACTGCCGGCTGGTAAGGCGCGACAGGAACTTCTCAGCCGGTTGCAAATGAAAAGGCATATTCGCCACATTGACGGCGATGTGCGGGACTTTTCTGCGCTTTCCGAGGCGGTTTCTATAGCGAAACCGGATATTGTCTTTCATCTTGCAGCGCAGCCCCTGGTCCTCGAGGGATACAAGAATCCCTTGGAGACCTATACAACGAATGTACTGGGGACGGTCAATCTGCTGGAAGCCTTGCGGAGGCAAGGCACCGTGAAGTCTATTGTGAATGTGACGACGGACAAGGTATACGAAAACCATGAGACAAAGCATCCCTTCTCTGAAGACGAAGCGCTGAAGGGGAATGACCCGTATTCCAATAGCAAAAGCTGCTCTGACATCGTGACGTATGGTTATGCCAAAAGCTTTTTCGAATCAGAGGGGGTTGCGGTTTCCGTGATGCGTGCCGGCAATGTCATTGGCGGTGGCGATTTTGCAGAGAACCGCATCGTGCCGGACTGCGTCCGTGGGGCAATAGCTGGTAAAACAATTTCTGTGCGAAATCCGCATTCAGTTCGTCCCTATCAGCACGTGCTCGAAGCAGTTATAGCCTATGCCGTGCTTGCCGTCCTTCAGCAAGAGCAACCAAGCCTTTCTGGTGCATATAATATCGGACCGAGGCAGTCGGACTCCGTGGAGACAGGCGAGCTTGTCAAGCTGTTCTGCACGCTGTGGGAGGGGGCGACATGGGAGGCAAAAGCCGTCCCCCAGCCGAAGGAAGCGGATGTGCTCCTGCTGGATTGCACAAAAATCAATCGTACGATCGGCTGGCAGCCCTGCTGGGACATCAGGCGGGCTCTTGCCGAAACAGTCGCATGGAGCAAGGTGTATTACGAAGGTGGAGATATCTCTGCGGAAATGGAGCGGGAGATATCGAGCTATCTTGAAGATTTTAGATAGGGGAACGATATGGGCGAACATCATTGCAGATTTTGCAATACGAAACTTACACATACGATGATTGATCTGGGAATGTCGCCGCTTGCGAACTCCTACATTCCGCTGGACAAGGCGGAGCTGGGACAGATGACATACCCGCTGTATGTCCGCGTATGCGACAAATGCTTTCTTGTCCAGCTGGAGACCTTTGAGTCTCCCCAGGATATCTTTGGGGACTATGCGTATTTCAGCTCCTACTCGCCTGGCTGGCTTGCCCATGCAAAGGCGTATACGGAAAAGATGATGCAGGAATACGGGGTGGGGAATGAATCGCAGGTCATTGAGATTGCGAGCAACGACGGATATCTCCTGCAATACTTCAAAGAAAAAAATGTCCCGGTGCTAGGCATCGAGCCTGCAGGCAATGTGGCGAAGGTCGCTGTGGAGGAAAAGGGTATCGAGACGATTGTGGAGTTCTTCGGGACGAAGCTGGCAAGCCGCCTTGTCGCAGAAGGACGTCGTGCAGATTTGCTTCTCGGCAATAATGTGCTGGCCCATGTGCCGGATATCAATGACTTCGTCGAGGGAATGCATATCCTTCTGGCGGAGGAGGGCTTCCTTACAATGGAGTTTCCCCATGTGATGAACCTCATCGAGCAGGTGCAGTTCGATACGATATACCACGAGCATTTTTCCTATCTATCGCTCTATACAGTCCAGCAGATTTTTGCGTCGCACGGGCTCCGCATCTTCCATGTCGAGACATATCCGACCCACGGTGGCTCCCTTCGCATCTATGCCTGCCATGAAAAGAGCAGCCGTCATGCGACGCGTGAGTCCGTTGCAGAAATGCTTGGACAGGAGAAGGCCCATGGACTCCAGGAGCTCTCGACTTATACGTCATTTTCCGAACGGGCAAAGACCGTCAAGTATGATCTTCTGTCGGCACTTATCCAGTACAAGCGCGAGGGCAAACGCATAGCAGGCTATGGAGCGGCAGCAAAGGGCAATACGCTTCTCAATTACTGCGGGATAGGGACGGAGTTCCTTGACTTCGTGGCAGACAAGAGCCCACATAAGCAAGGAACCCTTCTGCCCGGCTCGCGGATTCCCGTCGTGTCGCCGGATGAAATCAAGAAAAGCCGGCCGGACTATGTGCTCATCCTTCCGTGGAATCTGACAGAGGAGATCATGGGGGAGCTTTCCTACGTCCGCGATTGGGACGGGAAATTCCTCATACCGATTCCAGATGTGAGAGTGCTATGACCGGTGCTAGGCTGGATTTGACATCCGCGTGCAGGAAGGAGCAATAGAGCGATGAAGTTTCAGGAGCTGGATATCCCAGGTGTATATCTTATTACGCCGGAACGTCACGATGACGAGCGTGGCTTCTTCGCCCGCTCCTTTTGCAAAAAGGAATTCCAGGCAGCAGGTCTTCTCGATACCTTTGTGCAGTGCAATCTTTCCTACAATGTAAGAAAGGGAACGCTGCGGGGTATGCATTACCAGCTTTCACCCCATGAGGAAGTCAAGGTCGTATCCTGTCCGCGCGGGGCGATTTACGATGTTGCCCTAGATATCCGGAAGGACTCATCCACCTATGGGAAATGGGTGGCCTACGAGCTGAATGCAGACAACAATGCAATGCTCTACCTGCCCAAGGGAATCGCCCATGGCTTTCAGACGCTTCTGGATGATACGCTTGTATATTACCAGATGGGAGAGTACTATGCGCCAGGGGCAGGGCGAGGCATCCGCTATGATGACCCGCGGTTCCAGATTTCCTGGCCTGTGGCGGAAAAGATTCTTTCGGAAAAGGATAGAAGCTATTCCCTGGGGGAG
This sequence comes from uncultured Mitsuokella sp., assembly GCA_945877355.1. Lineage (GTDB taxonomy): Bacteria > Bacillota > Negativicutes > Selenomonadales > Selenomonadaceae > AWVT01. Next base: position 10,151 of record CAMCRT010000015.1, read on the forward strand.
ACACCATGAAGCGGCTGCTGATTACAGGCGGAACGGGATTTATCGGACAGAATATCCTGACGCTGGTTCCCCCCGATGTTCAGGTCTTTGTCCTTACCCGCAGGATGCTTCCATCCTCTGCGCATATCACGTTCCTTCGGGGCGATATCGGTGATAGCGATACAGTGCGGCGCATTATGGACGAGGCAAGGCCGGACAGTCTTCTGCATCTTGCCTGGGATGTAAAGTCTGACGACTATTCCTCATCTGAGGGAAACAAGCGGTGGGGGGAATGGACACATCAGCTTGCTAAGGTCTTTTTTGAACAAGGCGGCAGCACCTTTGTCGGGAGCGGCACTTGTTTTGAGTATGACCTCAAAAGTGTTGCGGATCACGAGGAGAAGGAAGCCTGCCATCCAGCTACACTCTATGGGAAATGCAAGCTGGCTGTCCTGCAGGATGTGAAGGAGCTTGCCGGACAATATGGGGCACGGTTTGTCTGGGGACGAGTTTTTTATCCCTATGGCCCAGGCGAGGAGAGGCGAAAGCTCTTCTCTGCGGCTCGTGCGGCATGGAGGCAAGGAAAAGAGTTTTCCTGCCGTACACCGGACAGTGTGCTGGACTACATTCATGTGGAGGATGTGGCACGCTATTTCCTCGCATTCCTGCAGGATGAAGCAATCCGTGGAATCGTCAACGTGTCCTCCGGGCAGGGCAGAACAGTGCGAGAAATGCTTCATCTGCTGGCGGCAACTTTTGGAGAGGATGCACGGCTTTCCTTTGAAGAAGACGGGGCTGGCATACGCATTGTGGGGAGCACGGAAAAAGCAGGAAAATACGGCCTTTTCTGTCAGCATGACCTAGTGCCCGGCATCCAGACCTATCGGTGAAGGGAGAATGCAAATGAGATGTCCTTTATGCAATAGCGACGAAATGTACCCGATTGCAGAACGTGGTAGCGTGCCTGTCCTCCAGAATGTGCTCTGCGGGACACGTGAAAAGGCAGAATCCTTCCCTCGTGGCAGGATAACCTTTTTCCAGTGCGCGAATTGCCATTTTGTGAGCAATACATCATACGAGCAGGTATCCTACGAAGAGGACTATGAGAACTATCAGGGGTGCTCAGATTCCTTTTCAAACTATATGGACGAGCGGGCTCGAAGGATAGCAAGCTGCGCGGACTCGCTGCAGGGCAGTGTCCTCCTGGTGGAAATCGGATGCGGGCAGGGCGTTTTTCTTCAGAGGATTCTGCACCACGTGACGCGACCGTGCGACGGATTGGGCTTTGACCCTGCTTACCGCGGCAAGGCAACAATAGGAAGGATGCGATTTGTTCCACAATATTTTGCGGGGGGGGGTAATAAAGTCCTATCTCAAACAAGATTATGACCATATTCTACTCATTTCCCGGCATACCATTGAGCATGTCGCAGACCCGCATCTGATTGTGCGGGAATGTGCAAATGTCGAGGCGGCGGATGTACGTCTGTTTCTGGAAACGCCAAATTTTCACTGGATATTGGAGCATATGGCATCCGAGGATATCGTATATGAGCATTGCAGTTTCTTCACACCGAAGACGATGGTTGCGTTGCTGAAGAAGTATGCCTTTACGATGACCTTCTTTGAGAACACATTTGGCGGGCAATATATGTGCGTCGAGGCAAGGAAGGTGCTGCCTTTCAAGAAGTCTGTTGAGACATTCACGGATGGAGAGCGACATTTTCGTGAGTTTTGGGAATCGCGCCTGCAGGCTTGGAAGCAACAGGGAAAAACGGTTTTTGTGTGGGGAGCCGGCGCAAAGGGCGTTTCCTTTTTGAACAGCCTTGACCCAAAAAGGGAGCGGGTTTCTGCGGTCATTGATATCAACCCGAACAAGCAGGGAAAATTCCTTGTTGGAACAGGTCATTCGATTATTTCTCCCAGAACATTGCAGAATCGTGAGGGAGACATAGCTATTATCGTGATGAACGAGCTGTATCTGGAAGAGATTAAAACGCAATGTCGGGCGGTATGCCTGAAAGGCCGAGTTTTATTTTATACGTTGCATACAAGCTGAAAGAGTGCTGACGCATGGAAAGAGTTTTTTCGTGGGGATAGTTGCATTCAGTATTGGCTGATTTTACCGTATAGCCTGCAGGTACATGATTATGGAGGAGTTTATCAAATATGAGCTACATCGAGAAAATCAAGGAAGATTTTGAGGGAAAAGAAATTTATATATGTGATATTTCTGGTACGGATGGGAAACGCATCAATTTCGATCAGGGAAATGTTTCCCTTTGCCATGAACATGTTGCATGGAAACCACAGGAAGTGTGTAGTATCGCTTCTTGGGATACGATTTCCTCCGAGGTGTACTATCAGCATATTTACGATTTGATGCACAAGATGCAGCAGCCGGATTTCCCTTGTCAGAGATGTGAAGCGTGCAAGAAAGAGGTATTCCATTTTACGCCGATTCCCCATGTTATTCTCGGGCTGTCTTTTTATTGCAACAGCCGCTGTATCTACTGCGCAGGGCATACAGACGAGTATGGAGAAGACCACGATATCGTTCCAGTCCTCAAACGATGTGATGCAGAGGGCATGTTCTCTCAGGATGCCCATTTTGACTGGGGCGGAGGTGAGCCGACGCAGCATCCGCATTATGAGGATGCAGTAAGGTACCTGATGGAAAGCGGCTATCGCCAAAGAGTCAACACAAATGCGATTGTGCTGTCAGATGTGACGCTGGACATGTTGCGGCGGAATCTTGGAACAGTGCGAATTACGCCGGATGCGGGGACACCAGCAGTATTTCGAAGGATGAAGGGAAATGACAGTTTTCATACAGTGTGGGAGAATATTGAAAAATATTGCGCTGTGAACCGTGATGCGGTGGAGATAAAATACAACATCTGCAACTACAACTCGGATACGGAGGAATTGGAGGCATTCCTTTCCAGGTGCAAGCGTGCAGGTGTACACCACATCAGCGTGGAAGGCGAAGCGGACTCCTATCAAAAAGAAAAGAATGCGGGGCCTTTCTATTTCACAAAGAAGGAATTCGATGCAGCACACTACTTGTACAATAGAGCAAAAGAACTTGGTTTTTCTGTGACGGTGAGCGAGTATGCATTTCTTTGGCATGCGGAATACGATGAAAATCATTTCCTGCAGTTGCCATCAAAGTACCGAAATAATATAGATGCAGATTGCTTTTCACATGGCAAGTATGTGGAGATATTCCCCACGATGGACATGATGCTTGCGGCCATTGAGGAACTGGCGTATCCTGTCGTCGTATGTGGGGCAGGAGAAAATGGGCGCAAGGCAGCTAGAATCCTCCAGTCAAAGGATATTCCTTTTGTAGTCATCGATAATGACACGACAAAGGAGAATATGGAAATTGATGGGGTTCGCGTACAGAGCGCAGGAAAGTATCTGCGCGAAACGCATGTGCCGAGTGTCTATCTTCTGACACCATATGATGTGCAACCTGCTATGGTCAAGCAGCTAAACGATGCAAATGTCGAGGGAAAACTTTACTACGTCAATTTCGCAGCCTATAATCACTATATCTACAAGTTAGAGGAACAGTACAGGAAGATTGAGGGTTAAACAAATTTTTTCTGTTATTAGTTCGATAAATATTAGCTCGATAAAGTTGAAACCGTATAGGGTGTGTAAGGTAAACTATACTCCCCTTTTTTACCAAAACCTTAACAACAAGTGTGATGAACTGAAAGGGAAACTCATAAAAATTTGCAGGTAGTATGAAAAATATTTTTGTTTCGATGATTTGGGTAATACTCAGGGGAATGCGATATGCAAAGTGCTAGCTATGAAGAAAACAAGACACAATGTCTTTGACGATGTGTCAAAGACATTGTGTCTTGTGTGGGAAATATAAAGGGACAAAAATGGAGATACATCATATTGTTCCTCGTAACCAAGGCGGTGGAGATGATGTAGATAATCTTATTCCTCTTTGCTTCGACTGCCATCAAGAAGTTGGAAGTTATAATCCAAAGCATCCAAAAGGAAATCGATACACAGAGAAGGAACTGAAAGCGCGTCGTGATGCGTTCTATCAACGTGTAAAGGATGGTAAACTATCTGATGAAGATATGTCAAGTGCATCATTTGAGGAATCTGATAAAATAAGACGTTTGAACATCGAGAAAGATTTTCATGCTATTTATATGTTTATCCTCGAGTACACAATGACTCCTCCTACACAGCTATTCATGGAAATAGATCGATTGCTTGAGTTATATATACCAGATTCGTTTTTTGCGCAATCTAACTTATTAGAGACGATGGAAGCATTGGGAGATATCCTTGCGACAGAGACGAGCCCTGAAAGACGTGCAATCAATATGGCTTCTCCAGTTGCAGAGGAGATTAATAGATTGAAGCATGATTTTCTGGTAGAATATAAAAGAATTTTTTTTGGTGGTATAGCACAATAAGGAATAATGCTGAATATTGTTATTGGCGAAAAATCATGACACAGAGAATGTACGGCTAGAATGGAATAGGCATATTTTATGAAAAAAATAATTTCGTTTCTAGATGAAACGGTATACAGTCTTATGGACGGATCTGTGCGGTCTTATCAAGTACTCTTGGAGTATTTCTTTAAAATAAAGCATGAAAAATGCACGTTATATTTTATCGGTAATGGTGGTAGTGCTGGGATTGCCACGCACATGACGGCAGACTTTCTAAAGAATGGCGGCATGCGGACCCATAGCATGTTGGAGCCATCTACGATTACTTGTCTTGGCAATGATTTCGGGTATGAGCATGTATTCAGCAAACAGATCGATATCGTGGCAGAGGCGGGGGATATGCTTGTCGCTATCTCGAGCTCTGGCAATTCGCCGAATATCGTGAATGCCGCGAAGACAGCAAAGGAGAAAGGGTTGCGTGTCCTTACCTTTACGGGCTTTTCGCCGGATAATAAGCTGCGTTCGCTAGGAGACTTCAATGTCTATGTGCCCTGTAATGAATACGGCCCGGTGGAATCCATCCACAATCTGATCTTGCAGCAGATCGTGGATGACATCGTGGCGCGGGATGGAATCGGAATGAAATGAAGTTCGTGAAATCTTTTGGAATTTAGCGGGGGCTGAGGTGTAAAGGAGGCTGATGCCATGAAGGAGCATGGAATGTTGCTGCGGTACACAGTTGGGAACTTTCGTTCAATAGGGACACCTGTCACACTCACGATGTTTCCTCCCAAAGACGCTGCAGAGATACCTGATTCCATGGTAACGAGGCTTCCAGAAAGAGATTGGACAGTTCTGCGACGCGCGGGCATCTGGGGCCCGAATGCATCTGGCAAATCTACATTGCTGCAATCCTTTCAGTTTTTCCGAAAGCTTATCTTATCAGGGCGCAACAGCCAAAGCGGTACAGGTGTGACACAATTTGCAGGAAATCTCCCGCAAATGGATGGGAAAAGCATTTTTCAAGTGCTTTTTTCGGCAGGAAACGACATCTATTCTTATGAGGTCATTCTCGATCTGGAAACTGTTTTCGAGGAACGGCTCTCCGTATTGCAAGAAAAAAAGTTGCAGACACTGTTTTTTCGTAAAACAGACACATCGGGTAAGACTGCTATAGATATTCAGGATGCATTTGCTCCAAAGACTTCAAAAAAGAGACAGCTGATTGATCTTTTGCGAGAAAGTATCCAACAGAATCAGAAAAACCAATTGTTCTTATATAAGCTGAAGGAAAACGGAATTAAGGAAGGCGAGCGGGTTGCAAATTGGTTTCAGCGGACAGAAGTCATATTTCCCGGATCGAAGTTGTTTAGCCTTGCAGAACGGATCCATACGGATTCCAGATTTCGTACTTTTTTAAATAGACAGATGAAAAGGCTTGATACAGGGGTAACAGACATCAATGTGGTTGAGAAGCAGGTCAAGCTCTCAGAGTACCTGGAGGGAACACCGCTTGGTGTACGGAAACAGTTGAGTGCAACGCATCCAGAATTATGGAATAGCGAGGAAACTGCATACAGGATAGAGTTGGCACATAGCTTAAGCAATCAAGATATACCCTTGGATCTTTCCGAAGAGTCTGATGGCACCTTGCGACTGCTGGATCTTCTTCCTATTTTGTATTTTATAGGGCTAGCAGGGGATAATAAAATCTATTTTATCGATGAAATAGACAGGAGCCTTCATCCGCGGCTCTCGCAATATTTCCTGAGGAAATTCGAGCAGTTTTCCGGAAAGACAGGTAGCCAGCTGATCTTCACGACACATGATGTTTCCTTGATGCAGCCCCGAAACATGCAGCGGGAGGAAATCTGGTTCATAGAAAAAAATGAAGATGGCGAATCTGTGCTGTTCCCTTTGTCGGATTTTGAAGAGCGAAAAGGGGCGGATCAGATTAAAGCGTACATGAATGGCCGGTTTGGTGCAGTGCCTGATTTGAGTTTTGTGGGGAGTGAACAAGAGTGACATTATCGACACAAGTGGGACAAGAAATCACTCCCTATCGCTCTGAAACGAAGCATCGCTCCGACAAGATAATTCTCTTGTCAATGGAAGGCTCTGTGACGGAGGAAGAATACATCCGGTTTTTGAAGAAAACATTTCCCTTGGTAAAGACGCAAATCCAGTATATCTCTGTCAGAGAAGATATCCTTGCTATACCAGAATCCAAACGGAGTAAAGAGCAGCGAGATGCACTGACAAAATCAAAACCGTATCAGCTTGTCTCTCTGATGGATGATTACATAGAGGCCAACAAAGATTTGCTGGAGCGGGAAATGTATCCGGATGATGAATGCTGGATTGTATTCGATGTGGATGATAACCTTACAGGAGAGAACAAGGAACAATTTGATTGCGTTTTAGAGGACTGCAAACGGAAAGGGTATAGGCATGCAATCAGCAATCCATTCTTCGAGTTATGGCTTTTGTTGCATTATGACAAAGTGAGCAAGGATGATGAGCAGTACGCTGTCACCGAAAGTCATCCGTACGAGAAAACGGATTATTTTCGGAGAAGATTGGAAGCCTTGGGCCACTCTATGCGTAACAAGCATGTAAGAGGTGTAAATATCAACGAAGAATATATACGGCAGGCTGTACAGAATGGCCGGGCTTTATGGAATCAAAATAAGGATCAATTTCCGTATGGTTTATATACAGAAATGTACAAGCTTGTGGAAGAAATTGTACTTCTTGAGGATAAACGGAAATTTAGTGGAAGCCGATTCTTTTAGATTGACGACATGCAGTTCCGGCAAATATCAAAAATGCAGTGAAAATGAAATGAGGTTATGATGAAATCACTTGTAACAGGCGGCTGCGGCTTTATCGGGTCGCACATGGTAGACAGGCTCCTCGCAGAGGGCCATGAGGTCATCGTCATCGACAACTGCTCCACAGGACGGCTGGAAAATCTTGCCCATCACAAGGGCGAGCCCCGGCTGACCATCGTGGAGGCGGATATCTGCGACTCGGCGAAGATTGCACCCTATTTCGAGGGCGTGGACTGGGTCTTTCACTTTGCGGCGCTCGCTGACATCGTGCCCTCCATCCAGCGGCCGGAGGACTACTTCCACTCCAATGTGGACGGCACCTTCTCCGTCCTGCAGGCGGCGAAGGCGGCGAATGTGAAGCGCTTCCTCTACACGGCCTCCTCCTCTTGCTACGGCATCCCGGATGCTTTCCCGACAAATGAGAAGGCAGATATCCGTCCCGAATACCCCTATGCCCTGACGAAGCGGCTGGGCGAGGAGCTGGCGCTCCACTGGGCGCAGGTCTACAAGCTGCCCGTCGTCTCCCTCTGCCTCTTCAATGTCTACGGCCCCCGCTCCCGTACCTCCGGCACCTACGGCGCAGTCTTTGGCGTATTCCTCGGGCAGAAGCTGGCGGGCAAGCCCTATACCATCGTGGGCACGGGCGAGCAGACCCGGGATTTCACCTACGTCACGGATATCGTGGACGCCTTCTACACGGCGGCAAAGTCCGACGTGGTGGGCGAGCGGTTCAATGTGGGCAGCGAGCACACCTACTCCGTCAACCGCCTCGTGGAGCTCCTGGGGGGCAAGGACGCGGAGGTGGTGCACATCCCGAAGCGTCCTGGCGAGCCGGACTGCACCTGGGCGGACACGACGAAGATTGCGAAGATGCTGAACTGGCATCCGAAGGTCACCCTCGAGGAGGGCGTCGAGCATATCCTCGAGAATATCGACTACTGGCGCAAGGCCCCTGTCTGGACGCCGGACACCATAAAGGACGCCACGGCGGACTGGTTTAAGTATCTCGGAAAGTAAAGCGGAGGGAGACACGTGACGGACGAGAAAATCATCAGCAAGGAAGAATTCCGTGCGCTCCGGCAGGGCTTCCGCGACGCCGGCAAGAAGGTCGTCCTCTGCCACGGGGTATTCGACCTCCTGCACTACGGACATATCGAGCATCTGGAGGACGCGAAGACCCAGGGCGATATCCTCGTGGTCTCCGTGACGGCGGCAAAGTATGTCAACAAGGGGCCGGGACGCCCCTATTTTGACGACCGGCAGCGCATGGCATTCCTCGCGAGCCTTGCCATCGTGGACTATGTGATCCTCAGCGAGGCCGTCACCGTCCATGAGGTGGTGGAGTGCGTCCAGCCCGATGTCTATGCAAAGGGGCAGGAGTACGCCCGCGCCGAGGACGACGTGACGGGAAATATCGGCCCGGAGCAGGAAATCGTCGAGAAGTATGGCGGGCGCATCTACTTCACCCAGGGCGAGGTGCATAGCTCCACGAAGCTCCTGAACAATTTCTTCGCGGCGCTCCCCGAGAATGTCCGGGAGATGTCTTTTGACCTGCGGGAAAAGTATGGGCATGGGGCCTTCGATACCGTGCGGGATGCCGTCGAGGGCTTTGAGAGGGCAAAGGTGCTCGTCGTCGGCGACATCATCATCGATGCCTATGTATTCTGCAATGTGCAGGGCGTCACCATGAAGGACGCGACGCTCTCCACCTTCTGCGACAGCGAGGAGGACTATGCGGGCGGGGCTCTTGCCATCGCGCGCCATCTGGCGAACTTTGCAGGCGATGTCACGCTCCTCTCCATGAAGGGGACGGAGTACGGCCTTCGGGACTTTATCGAGGAAAAGATGGCAGGCGTCCACCTGGATATCCTGGAGGATCCCGCCTTCGTCACGCCGGTCAAGCGGCGCTATCTGAAGCAGAACCCCGTGCGGCAGGAGTACACGAAGCTCTTCGCCGTCAACTACCTCCTGAAGCGCGGCCAGCGCAAGCGGTTTGACTATACAGCCTTCCATGAGAAGCTGCGGAATTTGGCGGGGGACTACGATCTTGTGGTGGTCTGCGACTACGGCCACGGCCTCCTCGATGACGAGGCCCTGCGTATCCTGGAGCAAAAGGCGAAGTTCCTCGCCGTCAACTGTCAGACGAACAGCGCGAACTATGGCACGAACCTCATCACGAAATACCACAGGGCCGATGCCTTCGTCGTGGACGAGCGGGAGCTGCGCCTCGCCTTTGGACAGGCCCTGACCTCCCGCCATCGCCTCTTGGCCGATCTGACGGAAAAGCTCGGCGCACAGATGGCCTGGGCGACCATCGGCGCAGACGGCGCCATCGGCACCAAAGGGAGCGAGCAAGTGCGCATCCCCGCACTTCTCCTCCGGGTCAAGGACACCATTGGTGCGGGTGATGCCTTTTATGCGCTCGCTGCCCTTGCCGCCGCCCATAGTGTCCCCCTTGACCTTGCGACCCTCATCGCCAATGTCGCGGGAGCCTTGAAAACAAACATCGTCGGAAACAAATCCTCTGTAGAAAAAGTAGATTTGCTCAAGTTTGCAAGTACGATACTTAATGTTTGAAGAAGCTGGAGAAGCAATCATGAGACCGTTTTTTTCAATCATCATCCCGACAAAAGCCCGTCCGAAAATGATATGGATGACCTTGTATTCGCTTATGCATCAGACCTTTACGGACTTTGAGGTGATTGTCAGCGACAATGATGCGGCAGTTCCCTGCAAGGACACTGTTGATTTGTTCCCAGATGAGCGCATCCGCTATGTCCACACACCCAAGGATCTTTCCATGTCTGAAAACTGGGAATATGGTCTCCAGTATGCAAGTGGTCGATATGTGGGCTATATTCAGGACAAGATGTTTTATTATGAGGATGCCTTGCAAATATTTCATGATAAGATAGAGGAAAATGCATATCCTGCAAGCATACATGGGCTTATGGATACGATGGTTCTATATGACGATGATGATGACTATAGCAGATCAGGGGTGATCCATCAGCAGGAACGTAGTGAGAAGGTCTTGACCTATACATCGGAGGAAATTGTGGATAAGCTCCTTTCCTGGTCGGAGTATGGGGATGAGCTTTTTATAGCACCTTTTGAGGCATCTGTCATGGGAGGCATGGTGCGCAAAGATGTGCTGGACGCTATCAAGGAACGGCATGGAAAAGTCTTTGTATCAAATATCCCTGATGCTGGTGTCAATCTGTTGATTGCAGCGTACGGGGAGAAGCATGTCACATTCATGATTCCCACATTCTGCTTCCGCGGACTGGATGGGTTTAAGAAAAAAACAACGGGACAATCTTGTGCTTCGAGCTTTGCAGGAATGAGACGCTTTACAGATATGTTCCCCAAAAAGCATTGGGATGCTGCCATCATTCCTGGCTATGAGGCAACAAATGTGAATCTGGTTACGGGAGAGTACAACTATCTCATCGGGATAGAGGAAAAGCTTCATGGCAAAAAACAAAATCGTGCAAATGCGATTATGGGAGTAGCACGTCATACCGGGATGTATAGGAAAGACCAATATCCGCCAGCAGAACAGATTCAGCTACTTCGGGAGGCTGAGGTGTCTCTCACGGATAAGGAAAAGACACTTCTCGATGAGCTTCGTCAAAACTACCCGATTACACCAGCTGGTGTAAAGCAGATCCTCCTGCCACCGCATTTGAAAAATGTTCGGAGTCAAGTGGTGTTTTCCCCGGATATGCGAGAGGCAATTCATTGGCAGTGGGCAGAACCGGGTATGAAGAGATTGAAAGAGTTTTGTCAGGGGAAAAAGATTTTTTGTTATGGTGCTGGTGCGTATGGCAAACGGGTCAAGGAGAGACTGGAAGAGACCGGCTTGAAGGTAACAGGCTTTATTGAGACGAAAAAGACCCGGGAAACTTGTGAAGGCATTCCTGTCTATGCCATCGAAGATATTTCTAGCTGGGATGATAAGGCGGTCATATTGGGGTTGGACTATAAACACCATGAGGCGGCAAAAAATATTCTTCGGGAGCATGGTTGCCACGAGACATTTACACCATCCGTCTACTGAATTGATGGCTAAATCAATAGGATGGTAGACATTGCCTTGGAAGAGTGGAAAGAGGACATTGCTTTTCTGCGGACGAATGAGAATGGCTCAAGCAGAGAGACGCTTGTTGTACAAGATTGCAATGTGGTAAAATGGGCGTAGGTGCGTAGCATTAAAATCAAACAAGTCATTGCCCAATAATTTTTAGAGGGAAAAGAAAGGATCCATATTGCTATGCTTACAAGTTTGAAAATAGACGGATTCCGCAAATTCAATCATTTGAATTTGCGGGATTTGGGACAGATAAATATTATTGTGGGAGCGAATAATACAGGAAAGACAACCCTGCTGGAAGCCGTGATGGTATTTGCCTGTGGCTTGAGTTTCCCTCCGATGCAGAGCTTTATTACATTGCACCGTGATTCATCAGGGATGATCTTCATACAAGGAGGCAAGGACTTTCTGCGGATGGCGGAGCGTACGCTCAATGTATTTCATCAGAAGAAGGTTGCGGAGGATTTGCGATTTTCCTTGCAAGGAAAGCTGGATGACAAGAACTATACATATCACCATTCGTTAAAGCCATCCTCTATTTTTTCAGAGTTCTTTTCCAAGGAATTCGGAGGCACAAGCTTTGCAGTTCCCATGTCTCTGGAGGATGCCATAAGCGAGAGCAACCAGACTGACCCAGGAAATGGAGCGATGGGACTGACGCGAGGAATTCCCACACAGTTTTTGGGATACTGGAAAATTGAAGAGGAATCGGACGAATCTAGCAAACAGGAAAGCATTCCATTGCTTTTCCCCAGTGCGGTACAAGAAGCTGTCATCAAGCGTATGCCTCCATTGAGGAATTGCACGATGATGGATATCTTGTCACATTGCGATGAGCGTGCAAGTCGGATGGTTTATGCCGTGTTGCGCCGGGAGAATTTGGAGAAGGAGTTCTTGAAGGAAATGAATTTATCCTTCTCCATGCATGTGGAATCCCTTGAGAATATTCCGTTTTCCAATGGAGAGCAAGGAACCATCAGCTTTCGCATGCAAAATGGAGAGATTTCTCCGCTCTATACTTGGGGCGACGGTGTGCGAAGATGGTTCTACCTGCTGGGGAATATGCTGCTGTATCCGGACTCTATTCTCTGTATTGAAGAGGTAGATGTTGCGTTTCATCATGCTGCACAGCATGCATTGGCCCTTGCACTTTGCAAGTATGCGAGGAAATATCGAAATCAGCTATTCATGACAACGCATAGTCAGGAGTTTGTTGAGACATTTCTTCATGCGATGAATGAGGACAATCCATCATTTGCTCAAGAGCATGTTCGGATTATTACGTTGCGTGAAGCAGGATCTGATTCAGATGATTTTTCTTATCGTGTACTTGATGGACAGGAGGCCCTGTGGGCATTGCAACATGGATTGGAGCTGCGCGTATGAGATCAATCTTGTTTTGTGAAGGGGAAACAGATAAGGTACTGCTCAGCTATTGGTTCCAGAAGCTGATGGGGTTTGAATATGATAGGGATTCTGACATTTCAGGCGAGGAAAAAGGAGCAGCAACGAATTACGTTTCTGGGGAGAATAAAGAAAACAAATTAACAATTTGGGCAGTTGGCGGAAAAGATAATTTTCTTTCTGCACTGGATGTTGCCGTAAAGAGCAATGTAATCAATGCGCCGAACAGTTTCTTTTCCAATTATAGCATTTGTGGTAGATCGCGATTCAGATAAGGAGCTTATGGAATGGACTGAGAAATTAAATGACCGAATTGCGCAGTTGCAGTCATTCCATACAGAGCAAGGGACAGCCCTTTGTATCAGGCCTAATAGAGGTTGGGCTGAGGCAAAGATGGAGATTTCTTTCAGAAAACAGAAGAAAGTCTGGTTCCTTGTACAATCTTTGCCAATGTCAGAGGATGGTGCGATTGAAACATTCTGCATGAACATGTTGCAGGAAAAGCATGAGTTCTTGGTTGAAGAGGCACGGAACTTTGTTTCTTTCCTATTGCGCGAAGAAAATTCGTCGAGACTCGGGAAATGCCTTGCAACACGGCGAGAAAAGATTAAAGCCCCGTTAGCTGTTTTCTTCGCTGTATATACGCCGGAACGCACATTCAATGAGACGAAACAGATCTTGACATCGATTCCTTGGGAAGAGTACGAGGGCTTAAGGAAGTTTGTTCACGTTTTTAAAAAATTCCAAAATGAATGATAAAGAGCAAAAGCAAAGAGAGTTTAGAAAGTTTGAGTGGGCTGGGATAGAAAAGTATATGCGATATGCCAAATGACAAGAGTTTGTTGGACATTGCATTGGGAGGGTGGAATAGATGAACGAAAAAGAGAGATGGGATTATGTCAGGGAAGAGATGCGTGCGGAGCCTTTGACGCTCAGCCCGAAGATATCCCATACGATTCGCAATACGGAGCATGGGCTGCTCTTTATCCTCGCTCGGTATAAGTTCCCCCTGAAGATGCTCCTGCCCAAAAAGCGGCTGAAGGTCTTGGATTTGGGCTGCAATGACGGTCTGGGGGATCTCATGATTTTTCAGGACTGCGACTGTGAGCAGGTGGTCGGCGTGGATTTTGATGAGGCGGCGATTGCCTGGGCACAGAAGAATATTGCAACGGAGGGTCTTTCCTTCCGCTGTGAGGATTTTATGGGGATAGACGTCTATCCATTGGGGGGGGGACGCTGTTATCTCTCTCGATGTCATCGAGCATATTCCCGTCGAGCGAGAGGGCGAGTATTTCACGACTATCTGCCAGAATCTGAAGGACGATGGCATCGCCATCATCGGCACGCCGAATGTGACCATGGTGCCCTATTCAAGTCCGTGGAACAAGGTCGCTCACATCAACAATTACGACCAGAAGAGGCTGTATGAGGTGATGCATAAATACTTTGAAAATGTGTTTCTGTTTGGTATGAACGATGAAGTGCTCCATACCGGGATGTATCCCATGGCGAGCTATATCATGGCACTTGGATGTGGCAAGCGGGAACGCAATATTGGCAAAAAGGGCGTATAACACGGAGGGAACGGCAGATGGAGCACAATCCATACAGTTCATTAAAAATCTTTCATCATAGTAAGGAGCTGGAGGCCATTGGGCGTGGCGAGCATATGGCACCGTTTTATATCCGGCTGAAACCGACGAATATTTGCAATCAGCATTGCGTGTATTGTACGTACGGATCGGGCGATACGGAGGAAAAAGCAGAAAACAGGGATGATATCAATCACCTGGATGTCATCCCGTGGGAAAAGATGCAGGAAATCATACGGGATATGGGGGATATGGGCGTTCGGGCAGTTACGCTTTCTGGTGGGGGCGAGCCGCTCTCATACCATCATATCCTGGAAACGGTGCAGATGATTACAGAGCGGGGAATTGACTTGTCTCTGATATCGAATGGAAGCCTTTTGGAGGGGGAAGTTGCGCAGGCCTTTCGTCATGCTAAGTGGATCCGGATCTCCTTTGATTCGCCGGTGCGGGAGACCTATTGCAAGCTTCGCGGAGTCGCACCGACCATGTTTGACCGCGTCGTAAGGAATATCCGGGATTTTTCTCGCTTGAAAGATGCCGATTGTGTCTTGGGGGTTAATTTTGTTGTTAGCAAGACAAACGCAACGGAGGTGTATGCAGCAGCGAAGCTCTTGAAGGAGCTCGGGGCAAATAATATCAAATTTGCTGCAGTCAGCGAAACAGAGGAAGACTACCATTGTGCCATTAAGGATGATGTCATAGAACAAATCCATCGTGCCCAGAGGGAATTCCAGGATGATAGTTTTCAGGTCATAAACAATTATGAGCGGGACTGGAAAAAGAGAAGCGATGTGGGGCAGAGGTTTCCTGTTTGCTATACGTGCCGACTTGTGACGGTAATTGCTGCAGATCAGCGGGTGTATCTATGCCATACAAGAGCATACGATTCAAAGGCTGTTGTCGGTAGCTTGAAACATCAGGATTTCCGCACTTTGTGGTTTTCTGAGGAGACTAAGGCGCGTCTGGCTGCGGTGCGGCCACAGATTGACTGCAAAAACAGCTGCGCGTACCAGGATCGAAATGAGGCAATCCAGTCCTATTTCGATGTGGATATGCGTCATGTGAATTTCATTTGATTGGAATGCTGGAGGTGTCCTATGACGGAGCTGGAGCGGATTGCACATGATATTCGCGTGGATATCCTGAAGATGTACTATATTGCCGGCTGGGGGCATATGGCACCAGCCCTTTCCTGTGTGGAGATTTTCACGGCACTCTATTTCGGCGATGTCCTGCGGATGGAGCGACGTTCTGAGGAAGACCATGACTGGGTGATCATGAGCAAGGGGCATGGCTGTGCTACCTGGTATTCCTGCCTTTCCCGCACGGGGTATTTTCCTCGTGAAGACTTGAATGGCTTCTATCAGGCAGGGTCGAAGCTCGTTGGCCTTGCAAGCCCCAGCGTGCCGGGCGTCCCCCTGCCGACGGGATCCCTTGGGCATGGCATCTGCTTTGCCACGGGGACGGCTCTTGCGGCGAAGTGCAAGAAGAATGCTTCACGTACCTATGTCCTGCTCGGGGACGGCGAAGCGCAGGAGGGCTCCGTCTGGGAAGCAGCGATGTTCGCCGGAGCACACAAGCTGGACAATCTCTGCGTGATTCTGGACCGAAACCATTTGCAGGCCAGCGACTGGGTGGAAAACATCACGGTGGACGAGCCTTTGCGGGAGCGCTGGGAGGCTTTCGGCTGGCATGTGCTGGAGTGCGACGGTCATGATTTTCCTGCGCTTTTGTCTGCCTTTGAGGAGGCGAAGGCGGTGCAGGGAAAGCCTGTCCTGCTGGTGGCGCATACGGTGAAGGGAAAGGGCATATCCTTTGCCGAGTCCCGGGCGGAGTGGCATAGCAGGGCACCCAGGGGCGAGGAATGGGACAAGGCCTGTGCGGAGCTTGGCATAGAGGTAAAGGAGCTGGGGCGGATATGAGAGAGGCGTGTACGAACCTTATCTATGAGCTTGTCAAACAGGATGCTCGCGTCATGGCGCTGACTGCCGACAGCCGCAATGGCGTCTATGAGCGCATCCGGGATGAGTTCCCAGCGCAATACATGGATTATGGCATCTCGGAGGCCAATATGGCCTCCTCGGCAGCGGGGCTTGCGGCGAGCGGGATGATTCCCTTCCTTTTTGGCATGACGAACTTCATGGCGATGCGGGCCTTTGAGTTTATCCGCAACGATGTGGCAATCCCCAGCTACAATGTGAAATTTATCGGCATTTTCTCCGGGCTCTCCCGTGGCGGATGGGGAGCGACGCACCAGGGGACAGAGGATGTGGCGCTCCTGCGCTCTTTGCCGAATCTCCTCGTCATCACGCCAGCAACGCCCATCGAGGCGCGGGAGGCAACTCGATGGGCCTATCGGCATGAGGGCCCCGTCTATATCCGGCTGGAGGCCTCGGGGGAAAAGGAATATTTTTCGAATATCTATGAGTTTGCCCCCGGCATAGGGCAGAAGCTGCGCGGTGGCAGGGATATCACTCTCATCACCATGGGGCCAATTCTATCCGAGGCGATGGAAGTGGCAGAGGAGTTGGAGAAGGAAAATATTTACGCACGGGTGCTAAGCCTCTCGACGGTGGAGCCTATTGATGAATCATTGATTCTGGAAGCGGCATTGCATACGAAGGGTATTTTGACCTTGGAAGAGCATACCATCGAGGGAGGTCTCGGAAGCGCTGTGGCGGAAGTCTTGGCGGAGGCGGGAATCGGGACGCGGTTCCGGCGGCTCGGTCTCCACGGTTGTGCAACGGGCTGCGGCAATCGGGAGGAAATCCGCGCACTGAACGGAATCAGCAAGGATGATGTATGCCGTACGGTGCGACAGATGATGGAGGCGTAACATGGAGCATTTGCTACTTGTCGGGGCATCGAGCTTTATCGGCGGCGAGATTTATAAGCAGGCAAAGGAACAGGGTATCCATATCATCGGCACGGCGACGAAGCCGAAGAACCCGGAGTGGTATCCCTTTGACCTGGCGGAGGATGATATCACGGAGGTGCTCGCGGCAAGCGGCCTGATGGACGCGCTGAAGCGTGGCGAAGAGGTGCAGACAATCGTCACAGCCTTTTACTGCGGCAATGAGCGCACGGTGACGAATCTTCCCTTTGCGGAGCGTGTCAATCTCTGGGGCACGCAGCAGATGCTGGATCGCTTTCATGCGTTGGGCATTCATACGCTGTGGTTTTCGACGGAGCATATTTTCAGCGGGCGGGATGGCCTCGCCCCCTATACGGAGGAAGCCCTTTCCTGCCCCGTGTTTGCGTACGGGCGGCACAAGGCGGAAATCGAGTGCTACATCAAGGAAAAGATGCCGGAGATGCTCATCTACCGCCTGAGCCAGAACATCGACGTGAATCCCGTCGGCATCCAGATTCTTTCCGAGGTGTATGAGCGGCAGAAGACAGAGAAGCATTTCCGCTCTATCAAAGGGCAGATTATTTCCCCAACGTATATCGGAGATACGGCAAAGTGGGCACTGGAAGGCCTGCGCCGCCATCTTTCCGGCATCTACCATTGCGCAAATCCAGAGTATATGGAGCGTGCCGACTTCGTCCGGCGCTTCCTGAAGGCGCTAGGCTCAGACGCAACGGTCGAAGCCGTGCCAGTGGAAACCTTCGGCTTCAAGGAAGGCCGCCCGTTGGATACGCGGATGTCTATCGAAAAACTCAAAAAGGCAATTCCAGAGCTTTCGTTTCATTCGGTCAACTGGGTCTTTGCAGAATTTATCCGCCGACAGAAAGGATAATAGCTTGTTTGGAGTGACATAGCATCAAATTGCTTTAGTGGCTGACAAGGCGGATGAGAATAAGCATGGATGGACGACTCTGCGGCAAGGCAGGCTGGCGATGAGGTGTAGTATGCATATTGCGCAAGAAATGTTAAACTTTGCACGTCGGTATCAGACTATATATTGCTATGGGGCAGGCATCTATGCTGCAGCAATCCTTCGCTTTCTGGAGGCACAAGGGGTTGAGGCTGTCGGCTGTATTGTGACCGATGGAACGTCAGAACAGAAAGAGTATATGGGATATCCCGTCAATTCTTTATCCGATGCAGTATTCGAGAAGGATTCGGGGATAATTCTTGCCTTGGCCGAATCGTGGCATGAAATGGTTGCTGCTGGTCTGGAGCAACATGACATCGATGAGGCACGTATATATCGTGTGACAGCAGAGGAGATCACGACAATCCGGCTTTGGGAGGGGGTAGCACTTAATCCTCACGATGATTGCCAAAGGGAAGATGGTTTGCAGTATGAGGAACGCTACCAAGCCCTGCGAAGCCGTTTTTCCAAAATAGAGGTTCGAATGCTGGGAATTGGAGCGGTGGGGACGGCGCTTCATGAGCTTTTTTATCACAAACGATATGGACTACCTCGAGAAGATACTTATTATCTTTTTGTTTTTTTCGGGGGAAAAGTAAATCCGTGGGACAATACTTTTGAGAGGCCTAATTCCTTCTTGTATGAGGTTTTCCATGGGGAGCAGTTTTCTGCTGTTTGCCATGAGAACATTGCTTTTTGGAAGTACGTTTTTGCGCATCATCTTGAAGAATTGACATTTAATGTATTGTGGAGCTTTGTCCCTATTATCCACGACTCCATTCATAAGATGCATACAGGGGCATTCGTCGGCTGTGGTAATGCGAGGTTAGATCTTTCTCCTGTCGAAAGAGCAGGCAAAAAGCGCCTAGCTAAGATGGGGGGCAAGGAAGAGTTTGTCCTTTTTTTCGCTCGGGATGCTGTTTACTATAAAAAAAACTGGATCGGAGTGATTGACGAACCGCTTCGTATTATGGATATCTATCGGAACTCGGATATTGCTCCTATGAGGAAGGCAGCTAAATACCTTTCTGAGAGAGGTATTTCCTCAGTTCGAATTGGAGCGACACCGCTTCCCGATACAGATATGGGCTGTATCATTGATTATGCAGGAAAATTCCACGAGGATTTTATGGATTTTTACCTTGCGAAACATTGCAAGTTCTACGTGGGAGACCATAGCGGCGCAATGTTTTTTACGGTATATTGGGAACGACCTATGGTCATGGTCAATTTGCCAAATTTCACAGGCTTTTATGATGGCACCTTCCCCTTTGACCCGAAAAGGGATTTGGGGATTTATCATAAGTTCTACTCTAAGCGTAAAAAACGCCTGCTTAACCTTAGCGAGATCTTGCGCATAGAAGACTGCTCCCATGAAAAGCCAATTTATAGCGGCAATGTCAATGTCATGATGAAGTATTATGAAAATGATATTGTGCCGATTGCAAACACAGAAGATGAAATTCTGGCAGTCACACAGGAGATGGAGGATCGCCTGCAAGGGAATGTGACATACACAGAGGAGGACGAGCACCTGCAAGAAGCATTTTGGTCGATACTTCGGCCGTATGTGGATGCGCGGCCCGAGGTGCTTTTCTATGATGTCCGGGTTGGACGCGATTTCCTGCGGCAGAATCTCTGGATGACAAAGTAAGGATGGGTGGCATTGGATACAGACAAGGCACGATATAGGGAAGCTTTCTTACGAAAGCTTCCTAGGATTCGAAAGGATAGTCGGGGGAAGGCACTTTTTTTATGGGGAGCTGGAGAAGGCGCACGGATTCTTTTGCCGCTATTGCAGGAGGCAGGACTTTGTGTAGAGGGCATTGTCGATAGAAATGCGGAAGCTTTTGCAGATTCTTTCCAAGGTATCCGAGTGCAAAGCCCGGGGATTCTGAAGGCTGGGCGGCATTATGTGCTTATCGATATGGTGTCCTCGCGTCCTGAGGTAGTGGACCAACTGGTGGAATGGGGGTTCTCTGCGCGGGATTTTTGCTATGTGTACCAGCTTGTCCATACGGAGGACATTGTCTATCGTGGATGCCGGATCGGGCGATATACGTATGGCTATGAGGATTTGCTGCGCTATTATCCTTTGGCAACGTCTATCGGGCGGTATTGCTCCATCAACGGTACGGCACATATCTGGAATAACCATTCGCTTGATTGCGTATCGACAAGCCCGTTCCTGGATTATCCTGGGGTGTATGACTGGTCACTTTATCCGGAGCGGAAGAAGCTTTTGCAGGTACACGGGAAGTATCATGAGAATGCACCCTTTGAGGACAGTCCGATTCGCGACAACCGTCCGGTGGTCATCGGCAATGATGTATGGATAGGGGCGAATGTCGTCATCCTGCCAGGGGTGACCATCGGTGATGGAGCCGTGCTGGCGGCAGGAGCTGTCGTGACGAAGGATGTGGCGCCTTATGCCATTGTTGGTGGCGTACCAGCACACACCATCAGATACCGATTCCCTGAAAAAGTCCGAGAGGCATTCTTGCAGCTAAAGTGGTGGGAATGGTCACATGATGAAATAGAGAAGAATATTGAACTGTTTTATGATCCGGAGTATTTTTTCCAAGTTCTTACATCATCAAAGTGCGGTATGCCTTCCCATGTGTTTTCAGATATGATGAGGAATGAATCGTCATGAAGGAGATAAGACTATGAAGCAGGAGCTTTGTGTTCGCAGACTTGGCCCTATCCGAGAATGCAGGTTGGAAGTAGATACTTTTACAATCCTTACCGGAGCACAGGCAAGTGGGAAAAGTACGCTTGCGAAGGCAATCTTTTTTTTCAAGACCTTGAAGCAAGATGTCTTTGACCAGATTACCCATCTCCTCTCGGATGAGGATTACCCTGTGAGCATGGTGGATGGATTTGAGAAGCGGGCCCGGAATCGCTTTTTACGAATCTTTGGATCATCGTGGGCGATGGATCGATCCATGCGTATGAAATATTCGTATGCTCCTCATGTAGGTGTTGAGGTCTATCTGGAGGAAGATCGGCGGGATGCGTATCGAAGCTTTGTCAAATTGACTATTGCTGAGTCCATACGTGAATTTTTGCAGCAATATGATACCGGAGTATATGAGTGGAGCCAGATAGAAAAGCGCCAAGAACTGAGAAGAAAAATCCAGAGCATCTTTCATGATGAATACGAAGCTGTTTATATACCCGCAGGAAGGAGTCTCACTACGGTACTTTCCGATCAGCTGGCAGCTATGATGGATGAGGATCAGAGAACGCTGGACTATTGTATGAAGTCCTATATTCGCCTAATCCTATCCAAGAGGATTGCTTTTCGGGAGGGGCTGGATGGCCTTCTGCAGGAAAAGCTGCAGACCACACAGGAAAAGGTAGATCGCCATCTTCTGACTCTTGTGAAGGATAGAATCCAGGAGGTCTTGCAGGGGAAGTATATCTATGAAAGAGGAGAGGAGCGGCTGCAGCTTCCAGGGAATGAACATAGGTATGTAAAAATCAATTTTGCTTCTTCCGGGCAGCAGGAGACTATCTGGGTCTTTAATCTGATTTACTACTACCTCTTGGAGCGAAGCAAGATTTTTCTTATCATTGAAGAGCCAGAGGCGCATTTATTCCCAGATGCGCAGAAAAAAATGGCGGAGGTTCTTGGCATTTTTTCCAACGCAGGAAATTTCGTTTTTGTCACAACGCATAGTCCTTATATGCTCGGAGCCTTTAATAACCTTTGCTATGCGGGCAATCTAGGAGAGGATTCTGTCACGCAAACAAAGCTGCCATTGGAGTCAGTCTTGCATCGACAAACGACAGCTGTATGGCATATCAAGTCCGGCCATTTGTATGATGGTTTTTTGGAGGACTTCATTGATAATTCCTTGATAGATGGTGCTTCGGATGAAATCAATGCGGAAATAGATGAACTGATGGAACTCAGGTATAAGGAAAGTGGAGAAGCCCGATGAAGGATATATTTGAAGGACATAAGAGTCTCTGTTTCTTGCATCAGAAGGAAATCGTATCTGAGGAAAATCATGCTGAGCACCGTGCCTGCAATATAGAAGAATCGAGAGTACGCCAGTACAAACTGGATGGAGATGTGATACCACGCAATAAGCAGAGAGTATGCGATTATATCGTTTTGAACGATGATGAAAAGACGGCATACTTGATCGAGCTCAAGGGGCGTCATACGGAGGAAGCAATAGAGCAGATTGCTTCCTCCGAGAAGGCTGTCAAACCATCCTTGCAAGGATATGATTTGTTTTACCGCATTGTTTATCATGGCAGGGGAACGCACAAAATAGCAGGTGCCCGGCTTCTTGCGTGGAGGGAAAAGTATGGAAAGCGGGAAAAGAAATGGGTTGCGCAATTTACATCCACTAGCTATAAGGAAACTATCTAAAGAATAAGAACGAATGATGCGAAATACTCCTATGGATTTTTGCGAATACCTATGATAAGCAGTAAGCGAGAGGACAGCCATGAGAAAACCGTCACTAATAGTACTATATCTGCCGCAGTTTCATTCTATCCCGGAAAATGACCGGTGGTGGGGAAAGGGGTATACGGAGTGGACGGCGGTGAAGGGGGCGAAGCCGCTTTTTGAGGGGCATAAGCAGCCTGTCGTGCCGCTGGGGAAGCGATACTATGACCTCATGGACAAGGAGACGATGCAGTGGCAGGCGGAGCTGGCGCGGAAGTATGGCGTCGGTGGGTTTGCCTTTTACCACTATTGGTTCAAGGATGGGCGGCGTGTTCTGGAGAAGCCGGCGGAGAATCTTCTGCGATGGAAGGATATCGACATGCCCTTTTGCTTCAACTGGGCAAACGGGACCTGGGCGAGGACCTGGAGTGCAATTTCCTCGGCTTCTCCCTGGGCGGACCAGTATGAGACGGACGAGCAGGAGGATGCGTCGGGGATCCTCTTGGAGCAGAAGTATGGGGACAAGGCAGCCTGGGAGCAGCATATCGCGTATCTTTTACCGTTTTTTCAGGATAAGAGGTATATCCGGGTTGATGGACGTCCAGTATTTGTTATTTATCATCCAGAAACTGTATATTGTATTTCTGATATGATTGCCTATTGGAATACATATCTTCAGAATTATGGGGAAAAAGGTATTTACTGGATTGCTGGAGTGCATGATGTTGCAGTTCCGTATTCTGGGATAAAGACGGATTTTGATGCATTTTATATGACAAGCCCTGCTCCTGATTGGCGGCATCTTGATTCTGTTATGCAGAATGGTGTTCGATGCTATGATGCAAGGGAGTATTGGCGGGCTTTTTTTGCTCGTCATGCCCCTGCGACCATTGGGAAGAAGCCTCTATATGCCAGTATCGTGAACGGCTACGATGATACACCACGCCGTGGGCGGGCAGGGCATATTCTGCCAAAGCTTTCGCTAGAGGATTTTCAATCAGTACTTCGAAAAGCTGTCCGCATGGCGGCCAAGGAAGAACAGCCCTTTCTTTTCTACAATGCTTGGAATGAGTGGGGAGAGGGGATGTTCCTGGAGCCGGATGAGGCGCAGGGCTATGCTTATCTGGAGGCCGTGCGTGATGTGATGGAAGAGGAAATCCCAGAGGAGAAGGGAGCTGCACCATCGGTACTTGATCCCAGACTTTCCTCTATTTCGCGAGACGCGGTTCGCTATGCGGAGGAAGCCAATATTCTCGCAAGGTGGATGGAGCTTCGGGAAGCAGGAAGAAATGTGGGGGACTATCTTGCGACTCAGGGGATTCGTACCGTTGCGATTTACGGCTATGGAGAGCTGGGAATCCGGCTGAAGCAGGAGCTGAAGGATTCACCGGTTGAGGTGGCGTATATCATTGATCGCTCCACGGCAGCAAGAGATGTGGATTGCCCTACGTACCAGCTCCGGGAGAATCTGCCACCTGTCGATAGGATTATCGTGACGGTGCATGGGCTATACCCGGAGATTCGTGCGGATATCAAGCGATTTATGACGTATCCCGTGCGGTCCCTGGCACATATTCTCTTTGAGATGTAGGAAATATTGGGTTCGGCTTATCAATTGACTAGGAGGAGAAACATGGAAGTCTATCTTTATGGTGCGGGGGACTATGGGCATCATGCACAGAAAAAAATTGCACGGCTGTATGGAGATACGGTACAGATTCGGGCGTTTATCGATCGGGCGGCAGACAGGCGCTCTATGGGGGCTGTGCCGGTGGTGCGTCTTGAGGAGGTCGTGGAGCGCGATATTCCTGTGGTCGTCGCGATGGGGTTTAACCGGGTGGTGCATGAGGTATGCGCGGAGCTCAGGCAGCGCGGGTTCCAGCGGGTGTACAAGTATCTTTGCAAGGAGAATGCACCCTATTCAGCGGGTGGATTCCTGGAGAAGGAATGCTTTGATATGAAGGATTTTACAAATCCCCGGAGGGGGGATTGGATTCCGCATATCGAGACCCATGCGGTGGACTATTGCAATCTGAACTGCAAGGCCTGCACGCACTATGCGCCGCTTTTCAAGGAATCGGAGTTTGACCCGGATACCATTTATCGGGATATGGAGCAGTTTGCGGCGTTTTCGAACCGGGTGCTTTCCTTCTACATCATGGGCGGGGAGCCCTTCCTGCGGGAGGATCTGGATGAGGTGGTGCGCCGGGGGCGGGAGCTCTTTCCGAAGAGCATCCTGACAGTGGTGACGAATGGCCTCCTGATACCAGAGCGAGTGCCGGAGCGTGTCCTGCAAGCGATTGTCGATGCGGGGGCGCTGGTGTCCATCTCGGAGTACAAGCCGACGGAGAAGATAATCGACCGCATCACAAAGCGTCTGGAGGATGCGCATATCGACTATGTGATTCGCTCGGCAGAGGATAAGGAGAATTTCATCAAGACCATCAGCATTGCAGCCGATAGCCCCTATCCGTCCCTATGCATTTCCAATGGCTGCGTGAATCTCTATCGCGGCCATGTGTCCCGCTGCCCGTCTGTCATGTATCTCGGGCGGCTGAATGAAGCTTTTTCCCTGGAGCTCCCGACGGAGGGCGTGTATCCCATCGGGGATTTTTCGTCGGTGGAGGAGTTCAATGCACGGATGACAGAGACGATCCCGCTCTGCGCCCATTGCAAGAACTGCCAGATTGCCTGGGAGCCAGGGGCGGACGTGCATAGGCGTGGCGATTTTGTGATTGAGTAGGGGTGCCTCTCTGTTGCGAAAATAGGCTAAAAAAAGAACCGGGAAACAAATGTTTCTCGGTTCTTTTTTAGAGCATGTTGACTGATTTTTCTGTCATGGAACCACATCCCCGTTACTATCTCCAATATAACGTAAGTTTTCGGAAAATAAAAGCAAAATGTATGCACATGGAGGAATGATTGCTTGTTTTGAAGAGATTGCCTATAGACATTTTGTTCTATACATGATAGAATAATTGTAAGAAGATTGTGTGCTGGCGGGAGGTGATTTGTATGGAGAAACGGCGAGGCAAGCTGAAGAGTGCGGATGCGACGCAGGAGAGTCATAGGATGATTTTCGATGATGTCTATCGCACGATTATCCAAAAGCTCCCATTTTTCGTAATTCCTGTCATCAACGAGATTTTCGGGACGGACTATACGGAGTCGGAAGAATGTTGTAACGGACTCAATCCTCCGCATCAGAGGGAAGAAATACCATATCGAATGTCAGAGTACCGAGGACGGGCAGATGGTGCTTCGGATGTTCGAGTACGATGCAGCCATCGCGTTGGAAGAAACAAGAAATGAATTTATCGCGGGGGAAGCGATTCATATTCAGTTTCCGCATTCCGCTGTACTCTATGTCAGGGGCAAGAGAAAGGCTGCATCAGAGCTTGAAGCGATTGTCGACTTCCCGAATGGAGAAAGCATTTGCTACCAGGTTCCTGTGATTCGCGTGGCAGATTTTACGGTGGAGGACATTTTCGATAAGGGGCTTTTGATGTTTCTGCCGTACTATATCTTGCGGTACGAGGATGAATCGGAAGCGATAGAGATGGATGCGGCGAGGCAGGAGGCGTTACTTTCAGAGTATAGCAGGATTTCCGATATCCTGTACACGTATCTTATGCGGGATGAAAAGCTGGATCGGTTTGCAGACCTTGTCGAGCTGATGGTCCGCGTGATAGACTACGTATTGAGAGAGCATGAGGCATTGAGAAAAGGAGTGGATGGAATCATGGGCGGGAAGGTTTTGGAGCTGTACAGCGAGAGACTGCGTCGGGAAAACGAGAAGATACAACGGAAAATGGCGAAACACATCGAGAAAATTGCTGAAAAACGTGGCGAGAAGCGTGGAGAAAAACGTGGAGAAAGGCGTGGTGAAAGGCGTGGTGAAAAGCGCGGCGAAAAGCGCGGCGAAGAACGTGGCAAGATATCTATCCTGCAGAAACTTGTAGCTCAGGGAAGGATTACCATCGAGATCGCAGCTGAGGAGCTGGGAATCAGCGTGGAAGCGTTCAAGAAGATGGCTGTGCTGTAAGGCTTGCTGATAGAGCGGGTATAATGCTTTTCAGATCGAAAAAGAACCGGGAAACGGATCCGCTTCCCGGTTCTTTTTTTAGAGCATGGCAATATTCTTCTTTTTAGGAGATAGGTGCAATGTACTGCGCGCCTTTACTGCTTGTTCCACTAGGTGGTTCAGGCCCTATGCTTTTTTCTTTTTGAGGGCAAGATCCCAAAACATTTGCAAGCCCGTGTGCTGATTTTCGTGACGATGTTTGCATTCTTGTCTTTTTTCGGGTACGATAGAGGAAAGGATAAGGAGCTTGGAAGGCTTTTGAGCTATTTCGTCGGGGGGATTAGCGTGCTGGTTTCTGTTATTGTGCCGGTCTATAATGTGGAGCCTTATATCCGGCGCGCGCTTGACAGCATCCTGGGGCAGACGCATCAGGATCTGGAGGTCATCTGCATCAACGATGGCTCGACGGACGGGAGCCTCGGGGTGCTTCAGGAGTATGCGGCGCAAGATGCGCGGGTCCGCATTATCGACAAGGAAAATGGCGGGGTTGTCAGCGCGCGGCAGGCGGGGCTTTCTGTGGCGCAGGGGGGGTATACTACGTTTGTCGACCCGGATGACTGGATTGAGGAAGATTGCATTTCCTTGCTCTTGGAGGAAAATAAAAAATATGGAGCGGATGTTGTAGCATGCGGGCGCTCTGAGGATGCAGACGGACGCTGTCGTATACGTCCGAATCAGCTTTCTGATGGTGTTTATAGTCGAGAGTGGCTAGATGCATATCCAGAGGCATGGTTTGTTGGCGAAAACTTCTATTCCTGGCAGATTCTCGGGGGCCTGTGCACGAAGCTGATACGAACAGACCTGATACAAAGGATTCATTCCTTTGTCCCGGAGACGGTCACAGTATCAGAGGATGTATTGGCGACGATTTCCTGCATTGCTCAGGCAAATGCCCTTTTGGTCATAAACAGGCCGCTGTATCATTATGTATATAGGAAGCACTCGGCAACTACGGTAGAACATGAACTCCCTAGAGCAAATTTTATCGGCTGTAAGGAAGTGCTGCAGAAATACTATGCCAAAACGGACAAGGCCGTGCATTGCATGAATGTTTTTTTGTACAATATGCTTTTGCAAAGGCATTATTCCTCTTTTTCGACGCAAATGACACTTTTCCCATACAAGAAAGTGCGGAAAGGACAACGGATCTTTATTTATGGAGCGGGTACTTTTGGCAGAGTCATGTATGATGCCATCAAAAGGAACCCTGCGCTGGAATTGGCTGGCTGGACGGATAAATATTGGTCTGCAGGGGAATTTACGGAGTTCCCGCTTGTACCTACGGAAGAAATTTATCGCGAGGCGTATGACATTATCGTCATCGCGATACTCAATGAGTCGTTATGCAGGCAGATTGCAGAGGAGCTAGTCGGAAAAGGGATTCCAAGGAGAAAAATCGATTTTGTACAGAAAGACGCTGTGCTGGAGGGTAGCCTTCCTGATTGGTTAGCAGAATAAAGTTGTGGGCTTTGAAGAGGCCGGGGCAACATGGCAATAAGGAGGCACTGGAGTCGTAGGAAATACCCGCAGATATTGATATGTGTACGTGAAGAGGACCGGGAGACGGGACGGTAATCCGTTTCTCGGTCCTTTTGCTTAGAGCATGGGCAATATTCTTCTTTTGTAGGGCGGGAGCAATGTGCTGCGCCGTTGCTGATTGTCCCGCTAAGTGGTCATGCCCTATGGGCTCAGAGCATAGCTGCTTTTCGGAAGCTTTCCTCCGAGTCACCAAAGCTTTTCGCGGCAGCGGACATCGTGAGGACACCGCTGATGACGAGTTCTCTTAGGAGCTTAAGACGTCCTTTGGACTCCCCGTCTTTTTCTGCTGTTTTCGCAGCCTCTCTTGCAACATTTGCTTCTTCTTTTGCTGCCCTTGCCTCTTCTTCTGCAGCTTTTTTTGCTTTTTCTGCTCTTGCTACTTTTTTTTTGGCTCAATCACAAACCTTGTGGGATGCCTCGTTCCTGATATACGCATGT
>CAMCRT010000016.1 GCA_945877355.1 uncultured Mitsuokella sp.
CTGAGATATGCAGTTTTCAAGGTTCTATACCGATTTTCGGTGTGGGAAGTTTGAGCTCTTAATAAAATGGACTGCCCTCTCCTGAGGACAGTCCGATAACATTTTACAGCCAGATAATCAAATCATATTTTTGACATAGGAATCATAGAGCGACTTCAGTTCCTCAATCTTATCGTACATTTCAATCTGGAGACCGGAAGCCGTGGCATAGTCGCCTTCATTCAATGCGTTGATGAGGAGCGTAAAGAGCGACTTTTCATCAATGCTGTCTTTTGCGAGATAGCTGCGGATGCCGTTAATCTTGTTCCAGTTGTAGGAATCGAGATCCGTTACGAAGTCTGCCTTGATTTCCTTTGCTGCGCGAACGATATCGCGGTTTTCTGGAATAATACGGGAAATCAGCTCCGTCTTCCAGCGGAGAAGCGCCCCAGCGCGGAAGGCATTGATGATCTGATCGCGCAATGCGCCGCCAGCTGTGACAACGGCCTTTTTCTCAGGATAGTTGTCGAAATTCTGCATATTCTCCCAGACGGTAGCTGGTGGTGCACCGAAAAGGCGATTGCGCTCCTCTTCCGTATAATCCTCGAACACATCATCCTCGCTGCGATACGCACGATCCTTCTCCAGGTAGAAGCCTTCCTCCCCTGCATCCTTGGATAGCTCAGCAAGGCATTCTGCTGTCGTATGGGTGATGGTTGCCCGCACACCATCAAGGCATGAAGAATAAATAGCTGCAAGGACGAGATACGTATTGGTATACGGGTTGCAGGCACGAAGCTCAAAACGAGTAGCATAAGGCGTGCTGAGATCACGAATCAAGCCAGCAAGAATGGTACGGTTACGCGATGGGATTTCCGGTGTCTTACCAAGAGAAGTGACAATACACACAGGTGCCTCAAATCCAGGCTTCAGGCGATTCAGAGAATCATTCGTTGCCGAAACGAACGGATTGACCACTTCATAGTTTTTCAAGAGGCCCATCAATGCGCCGTAGCCCACAGCACTCATGAAGTCTTTCTTCTGATCATCTGCCGTAAAGAGGTTGTGAAGCTTGCCATCCTTCGTGATGGCAGCCATACCGATGTGCGTATGCTCGCCGTTACCGGCAAGTCCAATCATGGGCTTTGCCTTAAAGTTGACCTCAAGACCGATGGAACGGAATACTTCGCGCACGATGGTGCGGACGAAAAGCTCATTGTCCGCAGCCTGCAGGGCATCAGCAAACCGCCAGTCAATTTCGAGCTGCTCGCAAACATGCGTCATCTGGCCACTCTCATTGATCTGTGCCTTGAGACCACCGACTTCCTTATGCCCCATCTCCACTTTGAAGCCATACTTGTCAAGGACAAGGAGGCACTGTTCCATAGCCGTACGGACAGCACCATGGGTACGCTCCCAATACTGCTCCTGCATGACCTGGGAAGCAGACATCTCTTCAATGGCAGCCTCTTCCAACGGAGTCTTGACCCAGAATTCCAATTCCGTTGCAGACGTAAACTGGATGTCAGTCACATCGTTACCATCGATGCTTTCAAGGCCGGAGACCTTCGGATTCTTTTTAAAGAGCTGAAGCAACTCTTCCTTGACGTATGCGAGTGTATCTGCAAGGACTGCACGGGAGTCTACACGCTGCCCCTCATGTACAAGGAAAGAAGGAATACGAAGGGTTCCAACAGGCTTTCCTGTCTCTTCATCATAATGCTCCATATTGTAGTCAACAAACCAATTGACTGTGGGATCAATCGGCATATCCACCTTTGCATTATTGAGCGTCGCAATGCCCGTAAGCACAACGGAAGATCCATCTGTCTGGACGGCTGTGCCAGCATAGAAATCATCAATATCCTTGATAAAAAGGCCCACCGGAATTTTTTCATCCGTATCATTGCCGGCCATGTCAATGCCAACAAGTGACACAAACTTGATTTCCGGATGTGCCTTGACGAGCTCAAGGACCTTGTCCTTCCCAGTGTTTGCAGGAATTACATAAAGAAGATCTTCCATAGTGTTTACCTCTTTTCAAAGTGGATGGATTACATGAAAAAGGCCACACAAATCCCGTCTATCCAGAAAATGTGTGGCTCCTTTGCCATGTGTCATTCAATCTATGGGTATCATATCAAAAATTTGCTGCTTTGTAAAGAGAAATTTTGCGTGTAAAATACAATTGTGTATCCCTGCGCTCATTCTTATCATTTCGTTAATAATCCATGCTCTTTTTCCATGGTCTGGCAGAGTCGTTTCAGTGTCCATAGGATATTAAAAGGTGTTACAACAGATTTAAACCGGACGGGAGGGACCCCCGCCTCCTTTAATTCCTGGAGGACATGCTCCAATCGCTTGTTTCGTATATTTTGGAAAATCATCACCTCGTACGGGAAAGAGAAGGATTCCTCCTCTCCTGCTTTTGTAGCCTTAAAACCAGGGGCTTCCAATAGATAACCAATTTTTTGTGTCCAATCTTCCGATCGAAGTACCTTTGTTTTGATCCCTAAGCGATGAAGCGTTTTCTGTGCTAAAGAAAGTGCTTCCCCCTCTTGGAATTGATAGAATAGTACCTGTTCTACTTGTTTTTTCATGATATAGTTCCTCTTCAATGAAGTGCATCTGCTGATAAGCCGCGCATAAGTATATAGGTAATCAGTTCATTAAAAGGAACTCCCTCTTGCTCCATACGTTTTTCCAGGAGCTCATAGAGTGTTCGTGGCAAATTGATCGTTATCTGAGGACTATGCTTTTCTTTTTTTATCTCGCGCATATCCTTCGAGTCATTTTTATTGATTGCTGATGAAATATCTTTTACCATCTTTTGTTTTTTCGACGTATTATTTTTCTTTGATGCTGCATTACTCTCGCTAGATTCTGTCGCTTTTTCTGCTTTTGACTTTCCGTTCTTGGATAGGGAAGTCTTGGCCTTTGCAGTAGACACCTCTTGAATTTCTGTTGCGGCTTCCTGTTCTGTTTTCTTCTTCGGTGCTTTTTTTTGTTTTACAGTCTCAGATTCTTTTTTTCCCTTTTTATTTGCCATATCTTCGCTTTCCTCTGGCGGATAGACTAAAAACTCATCATAAGCATCTCGCAAGGTTTGACTTGCTTGTTTCGTGCCAATACCAATGATATAAGATTTTTCCTTGGTATTCAAAAGCTCCGCTATTTTTACAAAATCCGAATCCGTCGTAATGATAAAATAATGGCGAACGCCCTCCTGATATAGGATCTTGGCAGAATCATATAGAGCAGAATCCAAGGAATTTTTGCCAAAGAACGTGCGGCTGATTTGGCGGAACGTAAATCCTGGCCGACGGAGCAGCTTTTCCCATCGCTTCTGCTCTGGTCTCGAATCCCAATCAGAAACAACAATGGTGCGACAGGGTTGATACCGTCGTGCCTTTCCCAGAGTATAGTTAAGCATTTCAAATGGTGCATTTTCTATATCGTAGAGAATAGCAATTGTTTTATAATTCGAATCTTTCTCGGCCATAGATTCATCCCTTTTCCTTTTGTTTGACAGAACGGATCACTCCGCCCCCGATGACAATATCTCTATCATATAATACAACGGACTGTCCTGGCGTAATAGCACGCTGAGGCTCTGCAAAAACAACTCGAACGGCATCCTGTTCCATTGGATAAATCCTTGCAAGGGCTTCCCGTTTGCCATATCGAATCTTGGTGGAAGCTTCTATGGGACTATCCAAAGAATCAAACAATATCCAGTTCATGTTATCTGCATAAAGCTCAGAAGAATAGCATTCTGCGGATTCCCCCACAATTACCGTATTCTTCTCCTTATCAAGTTGAATAACATAAAGTGGAGCCTCGTAGGCAATCCCAAGCCCTTTTCGTTGCCCGATGGTGTAAAATGGTAATCCTTCGTGGTGGCCGACTATAGTTCCATCTGCTAAGCAAATATTTCCCGGTCGCAATGCATCAGGAACTTGTTTTTTTAAATACGCCTTGTAATCGTCGTTCGGGATAAAACATATTTCCTGACTATCCGGCTTCTGGGCAACAGGCAGGGAATACTGTCTTGCTAGCTCTCTTGTGATATTTTTTTTATATGCACCTAAGGGCAAAAGAAAATGTGCAAGGGTATCTTGATTTAGATGATATAGTGCATAGGACTGATCCTTGTTGCTATCGCAGCCTTTTTTTAATACATATCTCATTCCAGCTTTTTCAATCCGAGCATAGTGGCCTGTTGCAAGATAAGATGCCCCAAGAGACTTCGCTTTCTGCATAAGAGCCTCGAATTTGACATAATGATTGCAGGCAATGCAAGGATTTGGTGTTTCACAATTCAAATAGCTATCAAGAAAATACCGAATAACCTTTTCTTGAAAAATATCCTGAAAATCCACTACGTAGTGGCGTATTCCTAAAATCTCTGCCACATGGCGTGCGTCATCCACGCTTTTCAAACTGCAGCAGCCTCTATCATCCGTTGAAAAATCTCTGTTTTCAGCAGATAGGCGCATGGTGATGCCGATGACCTCGTAGCCTTGCTCCTTCAGTAGTGCTGCTGCTACGGAGCTATCCACTCCCCCACTCATTGCAACGACAACTCGTTCTTTTGCCATGAATTTTCCTCGATTCAAACGATGCTTTTCCACGAGTATATCATAAATATAAGGAAAGCTACAATAGAAGATGTAGACGAATTCCTGGCAAGCTGATAAAATATCGAAAAAGAGAGAGGAGGATCTCTATGACTCCCGTTGGAATTGTAGCGGAATACAATCCCTTTCACAACGGTCACGCCTATCAAATCAAATGTATCCGAGAGAGAATTCCTGATGCTGCTATTGTCATTTGTATGAGCGGCAGCTTTACGCAACGAGGAGAGGTTGCACTATTAGACAAATGGACTCGAGCAAAAATGGCCATACAAGGCGGTGCTGATCTTGTTCTAGAGCTTCCCTTTGTCTTTGCATGTCGAAGTGCACAGGATTTTGCCTCAGGTGCAATCCGCCTCTTAAATGCGTTCCAGATAGAGGTCATAGCCTTTGGGGCAGAAAGTGATGAGCTTGGTTATTTGCAGCAAATAGCTCGAGAAACGAAATCTCCTCTTTTCCAGAAAATGCTACATAGATATATCCAGGAAGGATGCTCCTATGCAGTGGCGTTTGAAAAGACCTGCCATGCGCAAAATCTCAATGTGTCAGATGATATGCTCAAAAAGCCCAACAATATACTGGCATTGGAGTATCTACGGGCTATTCTGCAGCTCGAAAATCATACGAAGCTACAGCCGCTTTTGATACAACGTCATGGATCCGATTACCATGACACAGCGCTTTCCCCATTGGCAAGCTCATCTGCCATTCGCAAAGCCCTCACAGCACCTACAATAGATTGGGGGAAAATCTCTAGGTCGCTTTCTCCAAAGAATTTTTCCCTCTTGAAAATGTTCCCAGAGAAAGAAATAGCCAAGACAGAGAGGCTATTCCAATCCTTTCTTTTACGACTCTATACCAGCAGGAATTTCCCTTCCTATTATGGGTATCGTGAGGGGATTGAAAATCGGTTGTACCGTACCGCAAGGGCCGTACATTCTCGAGAAGAATTCCTGCAGGAAGCCACGACGAAGCGATATAGTAAGAGCCGAATCAGCCGCCTGATGGCTTATGCATTACTCGAGATACATGAGGACTTTATCCAGCAGGCAGATGTCATCGGACCGCAATACATTCGCCCGCTAGCTATGAACCAAAAAGGAACAGAATTGCTTCGTAAGTACAAAAAAAATATAAAGCTGCCAGTTATTACAAAGCTATCACGATATCGAAACTACATCAGGTCTGAAATGAAAGAAAGTACAAAACCTACGATAGGACATCAGATGCTTTCCTATGATATCCTGGCAACTCATATTCGAAGCCTGGCAACAGAAATGCTGAATCTACCAGATGATTACATGCATTCCCCTGTTATCCTTCTATGATATAAGCAAAAATAGGTTCCTGATTACTTGGAAAGGATGATTTTGACATGCCAACTGCGTCTCTTCCCCTTTTATCTACTTGCCGTAACCTGCTTGCTTCGCCGGAATTAAAGAATCTTCCAGATGCACTTGAGGGGGACATGATAGCACAATCCAAATGTTTGGCTGCATGGATTGTGCTTGCGGAGAAGAAAGGGCTCCGGGGCAATCTCCTGCGCCAGGTTCTCCTTTACCGGCTTATCCAGGACAAGAATATCGTCAATGATACCATCGAGAGAAACAACGGCAAAATAGGTGACAGTTTGCGGGAAGCTTTCTATCGGGATATGACAATACTTTTCCCATTTCTTTCGGATTGTCCGCCAACCGCTTTTTCTGAGACCTTTGTGATGAATTATACCCCAACAGATCACGTTGTTCAAAAAAATATGTACTTGTTGACAGAAGTATTAGGAAATGCAACGACGCCAAAGGAGTATGCCGAAGGATTGCTTGCATATTATACCCAATATGGATATGGAGACCTTGCCTCCTCGGAAGCTTTTTATTGGGACACCGCACAAAAACGAATTATCGGAATCCCCCATTTTACATCTATGCATCTTGACGATATCATCGGATATGCACATCAGAAGGAGCAGCTCATCGGCAATACGCAGGCCTTTCTTGCAAATAAGCCGGCTAATAACGTACTCCTTGTGGGTGCCCGCGGCACAGGAAAATCTTCAGCGGTCAAAGCTCTTGCCAGTGAATATGCAGCACAGGGACTGCGGCTTGTCCAGATCACAAAGCAGCAGATAGCAGAATTTCCTGCTATTTTAGAAGTGCTTCAGGCTTATACGAGCAAGCACTTTATTATCTTTCTCGATGATTTGTCCTTTGAACCGACAGATGAAGAATATAAATATTTGAAATCCGTCATAGAAGGCGGGATTTTTCCGCAGCCAGAAAACGTACTGATATATGCCACTTCAAATCGTCGCCATATCATTCATGAAGATCCGCGTCTCCATGATAATCAACTTGACGACGTATATCGAACAGACAGCATCAATGAAACCATCTCTCTTTCGGATCGTTTTGGCTTGATAATCAATTATTATAGCCCAGATCAAAAGGAGTACCTTGCAATAATCGATCACATGCTCAGGAAGGAAGGCATTACGCTCTCTCCTGAAGAGCTTCGCATTGCTGGCGTACGTTGGGAAATGACCCACAGCGGACGAAACGGACGAACAGCGAAGCAATTCGTACGACATTATCTCGGACAGGAAATGTAACAGAATAGATATGCCATCATAAAGAAAAGGCGAGGGTCACAGCTCTTGTAAGTGCTATCCTCGCCTTTTCTTCACGCATATACACGCAAGGCATGATGTATCGTTTTGATATGCAATGGAAGCGCAGGGCCTTCCTCCCCGTCTAAATCACTTTGAAGAATTTCCGTTGACGAAAGCGTAAAATTCTTTGCCTGAGCATGATAGACGTATTTCTTTTCAGAAATTGGCTTGCTCGCAAGCAGATCAGCGAGTATTGTCATCAATTTTGGTATACTGCACTTTCGTATGGCTAGCAGATCGAGCTTGCCATCATCTACTTCAATATCATTGCCGATGTTTTTCATGCTTCCCACGACAGAGGAATTTGCTACAACAAAGAGAAAGACCTCGGACTGAAAGGTTTCCCCATCGGATATGATCTGAAGCGGAAAGGCACGAATTTTTGGTAATTCGCCAAGCCCCTTGATATAATAAGCAATCTTTCCCAGTGCATTCTTTAGCCTAACATCTACTTCATGCGCCACAGAAGACAGCATGCCTGCACTCGCCACATTGATAAAATAAGTGTCCTCCACACAGCCCAGATCGATGGAGCGTGTTTCGGCTGCCGCAATCCTATCGAAATAGGCATTCATATCACGATTTATCTGAAGATATGTAGCAAAATCATTTGAGGTCCCACAGCCAATAATGCCTAGAGGCAAATCAATCCGATGATGCATCATTAGATTGATAATCTCATTCACTGTTCCGTCCCCACCTGCTACTATCAGTCCTTCTGGCTGAATTTCTCGCACGACATCGTAAAAAGCTTCATTTCCCGTTTTCTGTGTCCGGTAGGGTATCAATAGAAGTCCTCTTTTTTGAAAAGAAGAAATCATCCAGTCTAGCTTTTTCTTAAAGACTGCGTGACCGGAAGCAGGATTATAGAAAAGCATAAACTTCTTCACTGGATTTCCTCCTTTTTTGATGAATAGATACCAACGCGAGACAAAACACGAATGCCAATCCTTCCAATCATAGGAATACGTACAAGGTCATCCTTCATCAAGCCACCTGTGATGAGCATGGATGCAAGATAAACCAAGATACCAACAAAAACAGCACCAAAGGTCGAAATCGCTGGGATATTCCACCACAACAGGCTAAAATGATAACTCCCCCACACTGCTCCGGCCATAATAATCGAAGACAAGATTGTCTTAAGAAGCGGAATAAGCTCTATCCGATAGCCGATAAACTTGTAGATGAAGAAAAGATTGATAAAAGCAGCTACGCCCATGTCTGCTGCTGTAGCCCAGGCAGCACCCATAATTCCAAGGGTTGGAATCGCTGTCAATTCCCAGTTCAGCAGGACTTTGGCAGCAGCAGCCAAAATCATATTAACCATCGGTATGGAAGGATGTCCAAGGCCTTGGAGAATCCCTGTCGTGACTTGATGCAATCCCAGTAGCACAATGCTGACGGAGGAAATCATAACAGCAGGGCCTGCACCTGGGGCATTATAGATCAAAGAAGCAATCGGTGTTGCAAGGGAAAAGACGATGATAAAGGCCGGAAAACAGACAATATTCGATATTCGCACAGAAGAAGCTGCTTGCGAAAAAACACGTTTCTTATCCTTCAGCGCCCGTGCCTCGGATATGGCAGGGACAATGCTCATTGCCATAGAGGCCGTGATGATACAGGCAAGATTCACGAGCGGAACGGCCATGCCAGTGAGGTAACCGAAAAGTTCCGTCGCCTCTGATACGCTATAGCCTGCAACCTCAAGTCGCTGCGGGACAATGAGCAAATCCAGATTAGATACGACGGGGAGCATGATGCTGGCAGCTGAAACAGGAAGCGATAGAGTAAATATACGCCGAATAATGCGCCCTACGGATTCCTGAGGCTGAGCAGCACTTTCCTGAAGGAGGCTTCCATATTCACGCTCTATATCACGATTCAAGCGAATATGGTAGTATACAAGTACCATAAGGCCTGTAACAGCGCCTGCCAAGGCACCGAGAGACGCACCTGCTGCAGCATAATCTATTCCCCAGGGAAGCAGCAAGCTTGCAAGCAGGATCATTGTGATGACACGAAATATCTGCTCAACAATTTGGGATACTGCCGTTGGAGTCATACGCTGCCATCCTTGCAGATATCCACGGGAACAAGCGAGAAACGTAACAAAGAAAACAGTGGGTGCCAGTACAACCACCGACATATAGGCGCGTGCATCTCGGATAAAATGCCAATCAATCAGCCATCTTGCCGATAGGAATGTCAGCACAGAAAAGAAAAGGCCTGTAAAGAGCATCAGCCCCAGCGTAACGTGAAAGACACGCTTTGCTCCATAGATATCCTTTAGGGCGACTCGCTCCGACGTAATGATGGATATGGCAACGGGGACGCCCGCTTGGGATACGGTCATGGCAAAAAAATAGATAGGAAATGCCATTTGATAGAGGCCAATACCTTCGCCACCAAGGATACGAGAGACAAATATCCAATTCAAGGATCCAATGATTTTCACCACGAATCCAGCGATTGTCAAAATAAATGTGCCTTTGAAGAAGGAGTCCCCAAGCCCGGACTTCTTCTCTGTTCTTTCCTTTTCGCTAATGGAAAACACCGCCTCATTCAAGAACACTAGGACAACATTTCATATTCAGCAAAGTCTGAGCAATTGCGACTCAGGCTTCCTTATGATCGAACGGAACATGGTTTAAAAGAAGTGTCGGATTGTTGTCCGTTATCCAGCCCAGTGCCCATTCATTGCTTACGAGAAGGACGGGATTGTCCATTCGGTCGTATACAAACATACCTCTCTCTGCCCCTTTTAGGGATGCAGGGGTAACAGGCTCTCCATTTTCATAGGCAAGCCATCGCGCCACTTCATAAGGTTGCATGACAAGCTCAATATCTACATTGTATTCATTTTTCAAGCGATATTCCAGCACATCAAACTGAAGCGTTCCGACAGTTCCAACAATATACGATTCGGCACCTGCACCTGCTTGCTTAAAGAGCTGTATGGCTCCTTCCTGTGTCAGCTGCTCAATGCCCTTGACAAACTGCTTGCGCTTCATGGTATCACGTGCACTGACACGGGCAAATTTCTCTGGCGGGAAAACAGGAAAATCTGCATATTTGAATTTCTGGTCTGGACTGCAAATCGTATCTCCAATACCAAAGACACCGGGATCAAAAAGACCTACGATATCGCCGGGATAAGCAGTATCTATAATTTGGCGATCCTGTGCCAAAAACTGTTGCGGCTGGGAGAGCTTGATAAGCTTGTCAGATCGTTCATGCCAAACAGTCATGTTCCGCTCGAATTTTCCTGAGCAAATGCGAATGAAGGCAAGACGGTCCCGATGTGCCGGATTCATATTTGCCTGGATCTTGAATACAAAGGCAGAAAAATGAGGATCTGTTGGCGCAATCTCCCCCGCTGTCGATATTCGTGGCATCGGCTTTGGTGCGAGGCGGATATAGCCCTCCAAAAAATCCTGTACCCCGAAATTTGTCATGGCAGATCCAAAATACATAGGAGTTAATTCTCCGGCTGCCACCCGGGAGAAGTCAAAGGCTTCTCCCGCTTCGTCCAGGAGTGCCAAATCGTCCTGGAGGGATTGCATAGCATCCTGTCCAATGCGCTCTAGCACTTTGGGGTCATCTAATTCATAGACATCCGCAATACGCGCAGTCTGTCCATGCGTCGTATCCTCTGCAAACAGCTTGACCTTCTTTTCCTGGCGATCATAAACTCCCATATATTGTCCATCAGTACCAATGGGCCAATTCATAGGATAGGAACGTATTCCTAGGACATTTTCCAGCTCATCCATCAGATCAAGAGGAAGCTTTCCATAATGATCCAGCTTGTTTACAAATGTAAATATAGGAATTCCCCGTTGCTTGCAGACCTTAAAAAGTTTTTTTGTCTGAGCCTCGACACCCTTTGCAACATCAATTACCATGACTGCACTATCAACGGCCATCAATGTGCGGTAGGTATCCTCTGAGAAGTCCTGATGGCCTGGTGTATCAAGGATGTTGATACGGCAACCATCATAATCAAACTGCAAGACAGAGCTCGTTACAGAAATACCTCTTTGTTTCTCGATTTCCATCCAGTCTGATACAGCATGACGTTGTGTCTTTCTTGATTTTATCGATCCCGCCAGATGAATTGCTCCACCATAGAGCAGCAACTTTTCCGTCAGTGTTGTTTTTCCTGCATCAGGATGTGAAATAATAGCAAAGGTTCGACGCTTAGCGATTTCGCTCTCTAATTCTTCCGTCAACGATGGCAAAATATATCCTCCTGTTGAAATATGCAAGCTTGATTATGTCATAGGGACGCCATTCAAAACCTTCTCCACCAGCCGATCGCCTTCATAGCGAAGCTTCAGGGAGAACACACTCTCTGTCGTATCTAGCAAGTGAAAAAAGACGCGGTCACCTTCCCATAGGGAAAGAGAAGAGATATCTTCTTTCTTTATCCATTCCAGCACACCCTCATCGCATTGCACTTGCTCCCCTGTAAATTGATGTGCTGTATAAAGAAAAATATATTCTGCAGGAAGATTGTCCGCGAGGAATGTAAGAATCCCACGAAGGCGAAACTCCTTCAAAATAAATCCAGTTTCTTCCTTTACTTCACGCAGCAAACATTCCTCTGGTGTTTCATTCTGTTCAAAATGTCCGCCTACACCAATCCATTTGCCCTTGTTTATATCGTTTGCTTTTTTGATGCGGTGGAGCATCAAGTACTTGCCATTTTTTTCAATATAGCATAGAGTTGATAGATTACGTCGTGCTTTCATTTGATTTCGAGTCCTACAGGGCAATGGTCACTTCCGAGGATATCACTATGTATCGTTGCATTCACGATGTGGGAAGAAAAACGCTTCGAAAACACAAAGTAATCAATACGCCACCCCGCATTTGTGTCACGTGCTTTTCGAAGGTATGACCACCAGGTGTACATGCCGGTCTTTTCCGGGTAAAACATACGGAAGGAATCTACAAAGCCCGCGTCAAGAAGCTGCGTGAATTTTTCCCGTTCCTCATCTGTGAATCCAGCATTTTTGTGATTTGTCTTCGGATTCTTCAAATCGATTTCTTGATGTGCAACATTAAGATCTCCGCAGACAATCACAGGTTTCTTGGCATCAAGTGCAAGCAAATAGGCACGAAAGGTATCCTCCCAAGCCATGCGGTAGGTCAGACGCAAAAGCCCTCTTTGGGAATTTGGCGTATACACCGTCACAAAATAAAAATCCTCGTATTCCAGAGTTATGACGCGCCCCTCATGATCATGCTCTTCCACGCCTATCCCGTAGGAGACACTCAGAGGTGTACGGCGTGTGAAAACAGCCGTACCAGAATACCCCTTTTTTTCTGCACTGTTCCAGTATTGCTCATAGCCAGGGAGCTCTAGAATAGCTTGATCCGGCTGCATCTTTGTCTCCTGCAGTGCGAAGATATCTGCGTCAAGTTTGGAAAAGGCTTCCATGAAACCTTTTTTCAAGCAAGCGCGAAGACCGTTTACATTCCATGAAATCAATCGCATAGAGCACCTCTGCATCTCTATTATGGCAATGTCTTGAAGGCAGAGAATGGCCAAAATACCAAAACGGCCTTGCCCTTTATCAGATCATAGGGGACAAAGCCTACGTCGGCAAAGCGGCTATCTTCGGAATTGTTTCGATTATCTCCCATCACAAAGACTGTTCCCTCGGGAACAGTTGATTTCGGATACTCGCTTTTTGTTTTCTCGAGGATATAGTCCTCATTGAGTAGCTGATCATTGACAAAGACGCGTCCCTTGCTGATCTCAATGGTGTCTCCAGGTGTCGCAATTACACGTTTGATAAAATCGCGGCTTTTGTCTCGTGGGTATTCAAAAACAAGAATCTCACCTTTTTCCGGCGGCCTGATTCCATAGATAAATTTATTCACCACCAAACGCTCATGGGACTCCAGTGTTGGACGCATGGACGGGCCATCTACGACATATAATTCAACGATGAATGTGCGAATAACCATCGCCAGAACAACAGCAACTGCAATTGATATGACCCAATCCTTTATCTCTTCGATGAGAGAGCTCATGGGAACCTCCTTTATTATGAATCCCCAGCGTTCATGTTATCCCAAAACACACAAATGGGGACTGCAAAAGCAGTCCCCACCGTACATAAGTCAACGCTTCTCTTTGATACGGGCAGCTTTGCCTGTAAGGTTGCGCAGATAATAGAGTTTGGCGCGACGGACAATACCCTTGCGTACGACTTCGATCTTCTCAATGCGCGGGGAATGTACCGGGAACGTGCGCTCCACTCCGATTCCGTAAGAAATACGGCGAACCGTGAACGTCTCTCGAATGCTTGAACCCTGTCGAGCAATCACGAGGCCCTCAAAGACCTGAATACGCTCACGCGTTCCCTCGACGATTTTCGCATGGACGCGAACCGTGTCACCAGGAGCAAACGCAGGGACATCCGAACGCAGCTGCTCTTTTTCAAGATTTTCAATGATGTTCATTTTTTCCTCCTTAATTTGACGTTCGTAGCAAAACACCATGTTTCCTAGAGGAGCGTCTTATCACTCGGAGATTTTACCATAAATAAAACGGGAATACAAGGGGAAATATTATTTGCAGCTACATTTTTAGAAAATTTATCCAGAAATTCATGGAAGCAAAGCACATACGATTTACCCGCCCTGTTCAATCTTTTTAATATCATCCTTGGAAGCATTTCCTAGATCTGCACTTTGGAAGGCCTTATTATTGGGCAAATCCATAATAAAGCGATCCACCTTATTGAGGATTGCTCTTCCTGAGTCCATGTGAATATCAAATACATGACCGCCAAGGCTTCGTGCCTTGTTGATAAAATGGAAATGCCAGCCAGGTGTATTGACTCCATCCATATAGTTTGGAAAGTAGAAGCAGATAAGAGATCCCACCATAT
Organism: uncultured Mitsuokella sp.; assembly: GCA_945877355.1. GTDB lineage: Bacteria > Bacillota > Negativicutes > Selenomonadales > Selenomonadaceae > AWVT01. The sequence goes on from CAMCRT010000016.1 coordinate 14,199, forward strand.
TGTCAAAAAAGAAGCGACGCTCATCTGTTTTCAGGACTTCTGCAAAGGGTTTGAAGGGCTCTCGCTGTGGAAGTTCTGTGCGTGCCGCCACCATGGGAAAATATCCGTCAATACGAACGATATAGATATGATTCACCCCTAGGATTTCCACGCGATCATCCAGGATATCCCGAAGGTCGTCTATGTTTTTCACTTCGCCAAATTTAATCGTGTCTCCCTCTGACAACCATGCAATAGTGGCAAAAGGAGTTGTATCGTCTGGAGCTGCTTCGTCGATGGAACCATCTCCCAGTACACGGTAACAATGCCCATCGATCGCAATCAATTCACCCGCAACGGCGTGAAAGGTTCCTATACCCGTATCACCATATTCTAAAAGCCCCTTTATTGTCTGGCTTCCATAATAATTTCCCATAACAAGGGATTGTAGCGTCGATACCTGGTAAACCGGTTCCCGTTTCCCCGAGAAATGCGGGGCAATATCCGAGAAATCTTTTTCTGTGCTAAGAAACATAGGCATTACTCCAGAAAAAAAAGGGCCGCATCAGATATGGAAGAAATTCATGCATTTCATGGTGAGTTTTTTTGCGTCTCCATCCTTATGTGTTAGAAGATAGTTCAAAGTATACACGTAAAAAAAGGAGGATATTGGTACATAACGACGCCCTTTCTTGAAATCCCCCCACAGCAGGAGCTTTCTATGAAGCTTCCATAAGTCCTTCTCTGTTGCGTGGTGTTTTTTTAATACACGACGAAGTTTGAAATCCTTCATACCATATTGAAAGATAGCATGTATCGTTTTTTCTTCCGATTCCTTTCCAGTATATTCCTGTATCAAGCGATTACAGATGGAAGACCTGCGAAGGGAATGCACCATTTCCAAGACGAAAATAGCAAGAAGGACGAGCAGCAGAAGAAAGAATGCATTCATACCTTGCCCACCGTAGCAGCATATACTGCACATTCTTTTTCAGCATCTACACTGAGAAGCCGGTTTAGCAGCTCATCGTCAAATGCACCAACAGCACATACACCTATCCGCAAAGCTTGTGCAGCAAGATAGAGATTTTCGCAAACATGGCCTGCATCCAAAAAAGCATATCGAAGTGCGCGAGCACCATATCCATAGGAAAGGCGCTCCACTACGCTTGTCCATACAAATGTAATGGCACTGTGCTCTACCATTGTGCGATTTGGAAAAGCTTCCGAAAAATCAATATCTGAAGAATCTTTTAGCCAAAGCTGGGCAAGGGCATGCTCATAGGGCATATAACGATAAAGACCATCCTCGAAATTTTCGACGTGTTGGATAAAGAGATATGTTTCCAAGCTGTGCATTCCACCAGCAGCAGGAACATTTCGATACGTTTTCCCATTCGATAGCTCCATCTTCACCCCTTGTGTACACCACAGTAGCGTGGAGAGCTCTTTGGTGGTAATGGGTTCAGAGGAGTAAGTTCGTACACTTTCACGACATTCAAAAATCTCCATGAGATTGCAGGGAATGTCGGGGAGAAGTGCAGGATCGGTCAAAGGAAAGCAACGATTGCTTTCTTCTGCCATTTTTTTGAGTACAGGTGGTGCTTCCCCCCTGCTGCGAGAAGTATCCTTGCAGGCCTCCATAGAGGTCACTCTAAGAAAGTCGTGAATCTTGTCTTCAAACATCATCTGCCTCACATATCCGGACGAACACCTGTTTTTCCGGTGAATTTATGATAGCTCCCCCCCTGCCTGCGTGTCATAAGCTCCTGAAAGAGTGCATCTGGTGTGATATTATGGAAGGCAAGAAGCACAAGGCAGTGATACCAGAGGTCTCCCATTTCATAGAGGATTTCCTGGCGGACATTATTCTTGGAAGCGATAATTGTCTCTACTGCTTCCTCGCCAACCTTTTTCAGAATCTTGTCCTGTCCCTTATCGAAGAGATAGTTTGTGTAGGAGCCTTCGATTGGATGGAGGCGACGATCTTGGATGACCTGATAGAGCTCATTTAGGATTCCGGCGAGATTGTTTGGCTTCTCTTCCTCCAGCACAGCAATACCATTCTCCGGCTCCCCCGCAAGCTTTCTGCCACGGAAACAGGAATAGCTTCCCGTATGACAGGCTACACCTGTCTGATGCACACGAATTAAAAGCGTGTCACCATCGCAGTCGTAATAGATGGACTTGACATGCTGCACATTTCCGCTCGTTTCGCCCTTCTGCCAGAGTTTTTTGCGGCTCCGGCTATAGAACCAGGTATACCCGGTATCCAGTGTTTTTTGAAGAGATTCCTTGTTCATATAGGCGAGCATCAAAACCTCTCCATTTTCCTCCTGTACTATGGCAGGCACAAGCCCCTTGTCATCGAAAGAGACATTTGATAAATCATTTTTTATTTCCATCAAAAACGGACCTCCAATCCCCGTGATGCTAAATAGGATTTGACTTGATGTATGGAAAAGGTTCCATAATGAAATACAGAGGCCGCAAGTACAGCATCTGCTTTCCCCTCTGCCAGAACCTCATAGAAGTGTTCCAGCTTGCCGGCTCCCCCCGAGGCTATGACAGGGACATCGACGGCCTCAGAAACGGCTCGTGTCAAGGGGATATCATATCCATCCTTTGTTCCATCCGCATCCATGCTCGTGAGAAGGATTTCCCCGGCACCAAGCGCGACAGCCTTCTTGATCCAGGTGAGACAATCAATCCCTGTTGGTGTACGCCCGCCATTGATATAGACCTCCCAACCCTCACCAGCGCGCCTTGCATCCACCGCCAACACAATACATTGACGACCGAATTTCTCTGCTCCTTCCCGAATAAGCTCTGGCTCCTTTATGGCAGCAGTGTTGAGGGAAATCTTGTCCGCACCAGCACGGAGCATTTTTTGCATATCCGAGGTACTGCGAATCCCTCCACCAATTGTAAAGGGGATAAATACCTTGGAGGCGCAGTTCCTGGCCACCTGTACAATGGTGTCCCGATTATCGCTAGAAGCTGTAATATCAAGAAAAACAAGCTCATCTGCTCGTTCTTCATCGTAGCGTTTTGCTAGTTCCACAGGATCTCCTGCATCTCGAAGCCCCACAAATTGCGTTCCCTTGACAACGCGGCCATCCTTTACATCAAGGCAGGGAATAATCCGCTTTGTATACATGCTGCTCACCCCTTCTGTTCCGCTGTGTGGATTGCCGCTTTTAGGTCAAGAGTTCCCATATAAATGGATTTTCCCACGATTACCCCTTCGACTCCCTCTGCTTCATGGGGGAGAAGTGCCTCAATATCAGCAAGAGATTTAACGCCGCCAGAAGCGACAACCTTGGCGCCACTTTCCCGTGCAAGACGTGCTGTTGCCTCCACATTGACACCATCCAGAGTTCCATCCCTGGAAATATCCGTATAAATAATCGTTTCAACTCCTGCTTCATGCATTTTTTTTGCCAAGAGGGAAGCTTGAATATCTCCAGATACCCCCCATCCGTCAATTGCAACAATACCATCCTTGGCATCGATTCCAACAACAATACGGTTTCCGAAGCGAAGGCAGGCTTTCTCCACCAGGCTAGGATTTCTTACTGCTGCAGAACCTAGAATAACCCGGGTGACTCCTAGGCCAAGAACTTTCTCAATATCCCTCATTGTGCGTACACCGCCACCAAACTCCGTCTGGCAGTTCACGGAAGCGAGGATTTTTTTTATGGTATCAAGGTTTTTAGGTTCGCCCGCCTTTGCACCATCCAAATCCACGAGATGAAGAAAATCCGCACCTTCTGACTGCCACTTTGCCGCCATTTCCTCTGGTGCCTCAGAAAATACAGTTTCTTGGGAAAAATCTCCTCTGAGAAGGCGTACACATTTTCCACCTCGTATATCGATTGCCGGATAAATCCTCATGCCAATCTCCTCTTTATCTTAGCCTGTGACAAAATTTTTCAAAATGCAGAGCCCAACGTCTCCCGATTTTTCTGGATGAAATTGTGTCGCCTGGATATTTTCCTTTGCGACGGCAGATGTGATCTGTTCCCCATACTCACAGGTAGCTGTTATGACCTTCGCGTCCTTAGGTACAGCATGATAGCTATGTACAAAGTACACAAAGGGCTTCTCAGAAAGACCTTTGAACAGATCCACACTTTGACGTGGCTGGCGTACCTCCAAAGAATTCCAACCCATGTGAGGAATTTTCAGGCTTGGCGCCTGTATCTTTCGCACTCTTCCTGGAAGAAGCCCAAGACCTGCCACCCCTGGAGACTCATCACTCCCCTCAAAGAGGATTTGCAGGCCGACACAGATTCCCAGAAGAGGTACACCATCGGACACCGCTTTGAGGATAGCGGGGATGAGTCCACTATCCTGAAGATTTTTCATGCAGTCGCCAAATGCCCCGACACCAGGCAGGACGATTTTTGATGCCCGTCGTATTTCTGTGGTCTGTGAGGTGATTCGCGCCTCTGCACCGAGAGCGGTAAAGGCTTTCTCTACACTGAAGAGATTCCCGACTCCGTAATCGATAATTGCAATCATGCTATTCCTCCTTAGAGTATGCCTTTAGTTGAAGGAATTCCATTTATGCGGGGATCCTTTGAAAGTGCTATGCGTAGTGCATGTGCCAATGCTTTGAAGATAGCCTCTACTTTATGGTGGCTATTTCTCCCATAAAGAATTCTGACATGGAGCGTTATACCGGCATGCACAGAAAAAGCACGCAAAAACTCTTCTGTGAGCTCTGTATCGTATTCCCCAATCATCGGTGCCATTTCTCCGCCCTCGTAAACGAGGTAAGGCCGTCCGCTTAAATCCAGTGCAACATGTGCGAGAGCCTCATCCATAGGCAGGAAGAAACTTCCGTAGCGGCAAATTCCTCGTTTATCGCCCATAGCTTCCTGAAAGGCCATGCCGAGTGCAATGCCAATATCCTCAACGGAATGGTGCCCGTCCACATCAATATCCCCGTTACAGACAAGGTCAAGGTCAAATTGTCCATGAGCTGCAAAAAGCTGCAGCATGTGATCAAAAAAACCAATTCCTGTACGAATAGCACCCTTTCCCTCTCCATCGATGGAAAGCGTTACTTCAATAGAGGTTTCCGCTGTTGTACGTTTGATATGTGCTTTTCGTTCGCTCATGCTCTTCCCTCAACAAAGGCTTTGATAAATTTCAACACCGAATCATTTTCTTCACGCCGGCCCATTGAAATGCGCAAGGTATTCTCGAGGCCTGGTGCATTTCCGAAGCTGCGGACACCGATCCCTGCTTCCATCAGTGCCTTATTAAGCTCTACGGCAGCTTTATAGTGAATCAATAAGAAATTTGTTTCGGAGGGATATACGGTAACATCGTTGAGTTTTTTATACTCCTCTGCCATACGCTTCCGTTCAGAAATCATCATTTGAATATGAGGAATAAATTCCTGTCGCATCTGATAACAGATGTCAGCCACTACAAGAGATAGCACGTTCATATGATATGGCATATATGCTTTTTTCACCATGGACGTGATTTCCTTGGAGGCCAGCATATAGCCGACGCGACAGGAAGCCAGCCCGTATGCCTTGGAAAATGTACGGGCAATGATGAGATGCGGGTATTTTTTCAGAAGCCCCGAGGCTGTTTGTCCATAAAACTCGATATAGGCCTCATCCACCAGGAAAGCGCAGGAAATATTTTGCGCAATATACTCTATCTCTGCCAGCGTCAGGGCTCCCCCTGTCGGATTATTGGGATTGCAAATAACAGCGAGTGCAGCATTTGATGCCTTTACCGTCTGTATAAACTTTTCAATGTCGAGTGTGTAGTCTTCTCGCAACGCGACAGGCACTCCGGTGGCGTCTGCTGCTTTTGCGTAGATCCGATACATGGAGAAAGAAGGCTCGGGATAGACAATTTTTCGCTCAGTGGAGCCTCCAAAAACATAGAAAAGCTTCTCGACAATCTCACTGGAGCCATTTCCAAGGCAGATATTATCACATTCCACATGGAAGTTCCGGGCGATCTGCTCAGCAAGAGCATTTTCTTCCTCATTCGGATAGCGGTTGAAGGCAACGCGGGACAGCCTGCTCATAACCCGCTCTGCCACAAGGGGTGGCAGGTTCATATTGCATTCATTGGCATTGACCTTGATATTCCAGTCACGTTCTACCACATCATAGGACGGCATATCGGCAAGTCCTTTTCGAAAATTCACCATTACGATTTCTCCTCTCTGCGCAGGCGTATTGCATTTGCATGGGCCTGCAACCCCTCCGCTTCTGCCAGACGGATAATGTCTTCGCTGACATCTTGAAGTGCCTCTTGCGTATAGGAAATCAAACTTGTACGCTTCATAAAGGTTTCTACGTTCAGTACGGAGTAGAAACGTGCTGTACCACCTGTCGGCAGCACATGGTTTGGTCCAGCCAGGTAATCACCGAGTGGTTCCGGGGAATAAGAACCCAAGAATACCGCTCCTGCATGGCGAACATAAGGCAGCAGCTGGAAAGGATTTTCGGTCAGAAGCTCCATGTGCTCGGGTGCCGATATGTTTGCAAACCGAATCGCTTGCTTTATATCCTCTGCGACAATTATAAGGCCATTTCTATCAAGGGATGCGCGAGCAATATCCTGACGTGGGAGCTTTGCAAGCTGCTTCTCCGCTTCCTGTTCCACAGCCCTTGCGAGTGCTTCATCATCTGTGATGACAATGCTGGAAGCAAGTGGATCATGCTCTGCCTGGCTGAGCATATCTGCAGCAGTGTAAACGGGATCTGCCGTCTTATCCGCGACAATCAAAATTTCGCTTGGGCCCGCCAGCATGTCAATATCCACATGACCATATACTTCTTTCTTGGCCAGGGTCACAAAGATATTGCCAGGGCCAGTGATTTTATCAACACGTGGGATTGTCTCTGTACCAAAGGCCATGGCAGCTATTGCTTGTGCTCCGCCTATTTTATAAATACGCTTTACTCCGGCCTCTTTAGCTGCAATGAGCACATAAGGATTGATTTTTCCATTCTTTGGAGGTACCGCCATGATGATTTCGCCGACTCCGGCCACCGAAGCGGGTACAGCATTCATTATCACTGAGGAAGGATATGCGGCCGTACCTCCGGGAACATAAATCCCCACCCGATCTAGCGGAATAAGGGATTGCCCGAGAAGAGAGCCTTTTTCCCGATATGTAATCCAGGAATTTGGTTTTTGTTCCTCGTGATAGTGGCGGACATTTTGCGCCGCACGGCGAAGGGACTCCACCACAGCCGGATCTGCTTCTTGCTTTGCCGCCTCAAACTCTTCTTCTGTTACAAGCAGGTCCGCTGGCTCTAAATCGACACGATCAATCAGCTTTGTATAACGAAGAAGGGCTGTATCCCCTTCCTTACGCACATCTCCGACAATTTTTTGTACAAGCTCTGCTGCACTCAGATCCTCTCCAAAGGTCTTGCGATTTGCCTCACGGATCTTAGGGTTCAGCTTTACCTCATCAAACGCGGGCTTGGTCAGCAGCTGCTCAATTTTGAGCTCTCCCTGCTCCCTTGCATATACGATTTTCATGTTAGTCCTCCTCATTTGCTTGCAGCCGCTTCAAGTCCATTACAATCTGATGAATTTGATCGAACTTTAGCTTGAAACTAACCCGATTGGCTATGAGACGCGCTGTTGTATCAAAGATATATGCAATTTCCTCCAAATTGTTTTCTCTTAGCGTCGTTCCAGTTTCCACGATATCGACAATACTCTCGGATAGCCCCACAATCGGCCCTAGCTCGATAGATCCATTGAGCTTAATGTATTCCATCTGCATGCCCTGCCTATTGAAAAACTGCTCAGCAATATGCGGAAACTTTGTGGCGACTCGAGTATGATTATAATCCATCAGACGGCTGCGCTTTTGATTCTTCGGCACCGCCATCATCAGATGACACTTGCCAAAGCCAAGATCCAAAAGCTCATAAACATCCTTTCCTGATTCTGCAATGACATCCTTCCCTATCACACCGATATCTGCCGCACCATATTCCACATAGGTGGGAACATCGGCTGTTTTGGAAACAATAAAGCGGATCTTTTTTTCCTCATTTGAAATAATCAGCTTGCGGGATTTATCCGAAAGTCCCTCTGCCGTATAACCCACCTTCCGTAAAAGCTCAGCTGATGGTGCGAAAAGCTTTCCCTTTGGCAGGGCAATTGTCAAATATCCTTTACTATCGGGCATGTGGTCTGCCTCCTCATTCAAGTTCAGTTCAATTCATCTGCCTGTCGAAGCAGCGTGAGTTCGATGCTATCGTCTATAGATGGTGACGCATGATGATGTGCTACAAGAGCAGCTTCTGCATCAAGCCCGATAGTTTTCAGTTGCTGAGCTCCAATGCTAGGATGCTGAAAATAAATATATAGCAATCTGAAAAGCTTAGGACAAGGAGCAGATGCTCCTCTTCTTGCTACGCGCTGTGAAAATTTTGGAAAAAAATGTACCAAGAGGACCGTTAAAACCTTCCCCCATATATCAAGTTCTCCCTTTTTTCGTCCAATATCATGGAGAAGAGCTGCCCGCACGAGAAGGGCTCCATCCCCTTCTCCTAAATCCTTTTGTAGTCGCAAAGCTGTCATTGCCACGCGATAGCAGTGCATTTGGTCGGCGGGATGCATTGCAAAGAATAAGGGCAGGGATTCATCAGGAAGGGTTCGTCGGATAAAATCAATTTCCTCCGATGAAAGGCGTGCAGTTATGGCCGATATAAATTGATGGATCCGCTGCCTCATGCAAGATACACCAGATTTGCATAGCCTTTCTTTTTCTGAAGTGCCTCAGCTTCCGCTCGCGATAAACTCGCGGAGGAAAGTTCTACTGCCTTGCCTTCCTGCCGAAGTCGGCCCGCCTCTCGGATAGCCTTTTCCTCAGCGCCATTGGAAAATCCAATATAGACATCCTTCGGTGTCTCAGGACGAGCTAGATTCTGGCGAGTAAGTGCCAGTAAAATTCGTTCGATCCCGATGGCAAATCCAGTGGCTGGACATGGATTCCCAAAATCAGAAAGGAGGTGATCATAGCGTCCGCCTCCTGCAAGCGGAAAGCCAAGACCATCCGTATAAATCTCAAAAACCATTCCAGTGTAGTAGCTAAAGTCCCGAAGAATGCCAAGATCAAAGCGCACATACCGATCCGAACCATAGGCTTTTAAAAGCCTATATATTGCTCGGAGATTGTCGAGTGCCCGCTTGCTTTTTTCGCTCAGAGCAAGGGCATAAGCTTTTTCCAGTACATCCTCGCCACCACTTAACAGTGGAATCTGGCGCAGCGTCTTCTTTGCACCCTCTGCCACGGAAAGTCGATCGATCTGCGCTTCGAATTGGACAAAATCATGTTGTTCCAAAGAGGTCTGCAATGCATGCTGTTCTTGGGGCGAGAGCTGAAATTGCTCCATGATGCCTGTTGCAAAATCGACCTGTCCTAGACAAATCGTAAAGTCCGAAATTCCCGAATCCACAATCCCCTTTGCAGCAAGTGCAATGATTTCTGCATCGGCACCTGCTGCAGTTGTCCCCATGAACTCAACACCTGATTGGTGAAACTCACATTGTCGCCCCGCTTGCATTTCCTCATAGCGAAATACGTTGCTGTTATAGGACAATTTGAGCGGGAGTGGCGAGTCCTGTAAACGGCTTGCAGCAAGCCTAGCAATTGGTGTAGTCATCTCATGACGAAGCGCAAGCGTATTATTTTTGCGATCGAAGAGCTTGAATAAATGCGTTTCAATGGAATGGCGCGAACCCCGGACAAGATTATCAAGATATTCGATTGTTGGAGTAACGACCTCATCGTACCCCCAGGCAACATAGAGAGAAGCTAGCTTTTCTTCAATGGCACGTTTCTCTGCTGCCTCGATGGGAAGGAAGTCGCGCATCCCATAGGGGATCTCAAGAACCTGCATTTCATTTTCCATATTGTATCTCCTGTTTTGTTCGAATGATAAGGCTGAACTTTAATCTGTTTCCTTGGCCAGGCGTTCCAATACGATACGATAGCCATCTGCGCCATAGTTAAGACAACGTTTGACCCTGCTTATAGTAGCCGTGCTGGCTCCAGTCCTATCTACAATTTCATCATAGGTATGGCCTTCACGTAGCATTCGAGCGACCTCCAGCCGCTGCGCCATTGCCTTCAATTCGCTCACAGTGCAGATGTCTTCAAAGAACTGATAACATTCATCCAAATCGTCCAAACACATTATGGCACGGCAGAGCTGATCGTTTAACTCATCTTTGAGTTTTGGATTTACCATGCAAGTATCATCCCTTTGCCTTTTTTTCTTTATCACTTTATTTTGTGAAAATCTATAACGAGTATAGCATAGTACAACAAAAAAAGGAAGGCAAAATTTTATTTGCCTTCCTTTTTCGTAAATACTCCAGAGATTACCACTGGATCCCATTGCCGACATCAATTATCCTTTGCTAGGACTACATCTGTAGTCATGCCAGGAGTGAGTCCCTTCGCGTCCTCAGCAGGAATCGAGATTGTTGCAGTTGCATTCGAATCACCGGATTCCTCATCTGTCTCCTCTTCGATTTCCTGTACAGACCCCTGAAGCTTCTTTCCATCCAGCGTGTATGAAGCTAGCTGTCCAAGATGGACAACACCGATCTTATCCGCAGGGATCTTGACGGTGATACGCAAATCGCTGTCATCACCGATCGTTGCAATAGGTGTATCTGTTTTTATCTGCGTACCGATCTGAAGATCGTCATAATACACTGTCCCGGATACAGGCGCGACAATCTCTGTTACAGCACTCGCCTTTTTTGCGGCTTCTAGGGCCGCTTGTGCTTGTTTTAGCTGCAATTGGGCATTTTTTAAGAGATTCGGGTCAGTCGGCTGAACGACGGATCGATAGGTTGTGCTGGTGCCAGTGCTTGTCGTAGCAGAGGCCTTAGCAGCCTCATACTCTGCTGCGGCTTCGTCGCGCTTGCTGGCGCTGATGGCTCCCATATCAAAGAGCTCATTCATCCGTTGAAGTCTTGCTTCTGCATTCGCGACGCGTTGTTGTGAAGCCCCATCGCTATTGGCCGCAGCTGGAACAGGAACCGTGATGGTCTGTCCCTTTTGTAGTTCCTCAAGGCTTTTTTGCGCCAAGCTTGCCGCCTGCTCAAGCTTGGCGATATCCTCAGAAGTCACGCTGGGAGCAACGTGCGCAATCACATCACCAGCTTCCACATGTGCCCCATTTTCCACCACAAGCTCTGTGATAGTCCCACTTGTTTTTGGCGTGACATTCACAAAAGTGCTTTTTACTTCCGCATTATACAGCGTGATATTCTTGGTAGTATGCTGCACATAATAAATCACGGAAGCCGTTATAGTAGCTATTGCGACAAGCGACACAAGGCCATATCGGATAATGTATTTCGCTTTGCGCGTGAAATCTACTTCCACCAGTGTTCACGAACCCTTTCTTATAAAGGCCAGCATACGTTTTGGCAGAGCCATTTTTATCCCAGCTGTTCCTTGATAACAGAACGTGCCTGCTTAAACGCCTCAGCCAGATTCTCGGGTTTCTTGCCACCCGCCTGAGCCATATCCGGACGTCCACCGCCACCACCGCCAATGGCAGCAGCAATGTTCTTAATAATCTTTCCTGCATGGATCCCACTCGCGACAGCAGCTTTCGAGGCCTTGACCACGAGATTTGCTTTCCCGTCTCCCCTTGCACCTAAGATAATGACACCATCCTGGAGATTTTCCATTGCGAGGTCAGCCGCTTCGCGAAGTGCATCCATGTTATCTACATGGATTTCACCGGCAATGACAGAAACGTTGCCAATTTTTTCAGCATGTTTCACAAGCTCAGCAACATCCTCTTTTTCCTGAGAAGCTGCGACTTCAGAAAGCTTTTGCTGCATGGCCTTTCCTTCTGCCTGGAGCTTTTCAATAGCAGCCGGCACATTGTCTTCCGTTGCTTTCAAAAGTGCTGCCGCATTGGATAGAAGCGCCATTTTCCTTTCTGCGTAGGAAAGGGCTTCCCCACCTGTAATTGCCTCGATACGACGCACGCCAGAAGCTATGCCGGATTCGCTGACAATCTTGAACATGCCAATTTGTCCAACATTTTTGACGTGGGAGCCACCGCAAAGTTCCTTTGAAAAACCTGGAACATTGACGACACGGACAATATCGCCATATTTCTCCGAAAACAGAGCCATGGCTCCTGATTTTTTTGCCTCCTCAAGGCTCATGTGGGAAATCTCCACATCTTTTCCCTTCAGGATTTCTGCATTGACGAGTGCTTCTATATCCTTGAGCTGCTCTGCGGTCACTGGTTCGAAATTTGTAAAGTCAAAGCGAAGTCGCTCCGGTGTGACAGAGGAACCGGCCTGAGAGACTTGATCCCCCACAACCCTCTTCAACGCTGCCTGCAGCAGGTGAGTTGCCGTGTGATTGCGAGCAGATGCCAGCTTCTTTTTCATGTCAACTTCGATGCGCACCCGGTCGCCGACCTTCAGCTGCCCCTCCTCCACGTAGGAGATGTGGTACACTGTGCCATCCGGAAGCTTCTTCGCATTTGAGACACGGATATGCCCCAGCTCGCTGATAAGCGCACCCTCATCACCGACCTGTCCACCACCCTCTGCATAAAAGGGTGTTTCCGACAGAATGATTCCAGCAGAAGAACCATCTGTAATCTCGTCTACAAGGATGCCATCCTTCCAGATCGCAACGACAGTTGCCTCTTTTGCATCTGGATTAACGTAGAGCTTCGACACGTCGATGGAAGAAAGATCTGGAACAGCAACCCGTGCATTTTCAGTGCGCGCATTGCGTGCACGTGTACGCTGCGCTTCCATGGCCTTATCAAAGCCTTCTTTGTCCAACGAAAGCCCCTTTTCATGAAGGATTTCCTCTGTAAGCTCCCAGGGGAATCCATAGGTATCGTACAGACGAAATACGACCTCTCCCGCGAGACGATCCTCAGATCTCTCCTGAAGGCCTGCAATCTCTTGCTCCAGAAGCTCCATTCCCTGATTGAGTGTAGCTGCGAAACGGTCCTCCTCAATGCTGATGACCTTTTTGATATAATCTTCCTTATTGACAAGCTCTTCAAAGTCGCGGGCATCACGATAGATATCCACGACTGCATCCACGGCCCCCTCCAGGAACTTATCCTTGATGCCAATGGCTCGACCATGACGAACAGCGCGGCGAAGGATACGACGCAACACATAGCCTCTGCCTTCATTGGAAGGCAGAATACCATCCATAATCATAATGGCCATAGAGCGGGCATGATCTGCAATAACCTTTAGCGCCACATCTGTCTCAGGGTTCGCGCCATAGACAATACCGGATACCTTTGAAGCGTACTCGATGATCGGGTACAGGAGATCCGTCTCAAAGTTCGTCATTTTCTCCTGGACAACAGAGGCAAGGCGCTCTAGACCGCATCCTGTATCTATGTTTTTATGGGCAAGCGGCTTATAGGATCCGTCTTCTTGCCGATCATACTGGGTAAATACGAGATTCCAAATTTCAAGATAGCGATCGCAGTCACAACCCACCGCACAGTCCGGTGAACCGCATCCACGCTCCTCACCCAAATCGATGTAGATTTCGGAATCAGGACCGCAGGGGCCAGGGCCTATTTCCCAGAAATTATCCTCAAGCTTTACAATATGTCCCTCTGGAAAGCCTGGCTGCATCTTCCAGATTTCAATGGCCTCATCATCATCCGGGTATACCGTTACCCAGAGCTTCTCCTTCGGAAGCTCAATAACCTCCGTCAGGAACTCCCAAGCCCAGGGAATAGCCTCCCCCTTAAAGTAATCACCAAAGGAGAAATTTCCCAGCATCTCAAAGTAGGTCTGATGACGCGCCGTTCGGCCTACGTTTTCGATATCGCCTGTGCGTACACAGCGCTGGCTCGTTGTAATACGCGTACGAGGCGGCTTCATCTTTCCCGTGAAGAAAGGTTTGAGAGGAGCCATTCCTGCACCAATCAAAAGGAGCGTAGGATCATCCTGCGGGATCAAGGAAAAGCTCGGCAAACGAAGATGACCCTTTTTCTCGGAGAAAAACTGCAAATAAGCTTCGCGCAGTTCATTTCCACTCATGTATTTCAAAAAAATCTACCTCCAAAGCTCTCATTTACACACCGCTCATAAAGAGCTGCACATGATATAGATTATAGCTTTTCTGCAAACAGTTGTAAACCTCCGACCTAATGTTTCTCAATGGGGTCGAACTCAAGAATTGTATGGGCCAGAACCTTCTGCCCTAGTACGAATGAACATTGCATCTCCAAAGGAAAAGAATCGATATCGCTTTTGTACGGCATATTTATAGGCCTTAAGAACAAATTCCCTTCCTGCAAATGCACTGATTAGCATTAGAAGCGTCGACTTTGGCAAATGGAAATTTGTGATGAGCGCATCAACGATTTTGAACTGATATCCAGGATAAATAAAAATATCAGTCCACCCGGATTTTCCAGCAATCGTATTTTTGTCCGTTGCAGCAGCCTCCAGTGTACGAATGCTTGTTGTCCCAACTGCAATAACGCGTCCGCCATTTTTCTTCGTTTCCAAAATCAGATTTGCTGTCTCATCCGGGATCGAGTAATACTCTTTATGCATGTGGTGGTCTTCTATTGTTTCTACATTGACAGGACGAAACGTCCCCAGTCCTACATGAAGCGTCACAAAGCCCGTTCGGATCCCCTGTGCTCTCAATTCCTCTAGCTGCTGCTTCGTGAAGTGAAGTCCCGCTGTGGGAGCTGCTGCAGAGCCTTCTACCCGATTGTAAACCGTCTGGTAACGTTCCTTATCCTCAAGCTTTTCGTGGATATACGGTGGCAGCGGGACTTCCCCTAGACGGTCAAGAATCTCTTCAAAGACCCCCTGGTATTCAAATTCGACTATTCTTCCACCAAAATCAGTCGTCTCACCTATGAGGCAAGACAGCGATTCGTCAAAGACAATTCGATTTCCCCTTTGCGCTTTCTTTCCAGGCTTAACTAGAGCCTCCCAATGGACGCTATCCAGCCGCCGGAGCAGAAAGACCTCAACCTTTCCACCTGTATTTTCCCTGTGACCGATGAGTCTTGCCGGCATCACTCGGGTATCATTGAAAATCAAGGCATCCCCTGGCTCCAAAAAGTTCGCAAGTTCGTAAAAATGGTGATCTGCAATCTCCCCCGTCTCTGAATCAAGTACCATCAGACGCGATGCATTCCTTGGTTCTACAGGGGTTTGTGCAATTAGATCCTCTGGAAGATCATAATCAAACTCCGATAACAACATGAGCGTTCGTCCTCTTTAATATAATTTCTTGATGGCGACATTTCGATAATAATGCTTTAAAATATCGTCATATTTCATTCCTTGCTTGGCAAAAGCCTGCGCTCCCCACTGGGAGAGGCCCAGCCCATGACCCCAGCCATATCCCTGTACGCCTATGCTTCCCCTGGATAGGTGCATTTCAAAGAGTGTGCTACGAAGAGCAAACATATCCCGGAGCTTGTTTCCCGAGATACTGACACTCCCCTTTGTACCGATGAATTTTACGGCTTTGACTCGTCCAGAAAGGAACCGATCCTTCCCTTCCTTTCCAATCACAAGAGGTGAAAGTTCAACACGCTTCAGAGTTCCTATAGAAAAGCCATTTTTCGCTAGGGTGGCAATGAATTTTGCTTCAGGAATACTCAGATTCCAAGGCATGGTCTTTTGTTGAATCTCTTTTGCAGGAGCAAGATAGGCCACATCAGATCCCCAAATATTTTGGCTGTTCTCTGTCATTCCGCCAGAATCCGTATGGAATACCGCATCAATCAGTTTGCCCTGATAGGTCAAAACCTCACCGTGAGTCATCTTTACAGCCTGCTCCACAGAAGGATGCTCAGCGCCTACCCCACCATATACTTGGCAATGGGTTGTATTACACAGATCATAGCCTTCCCTTGCATGACGCTTTCTATTTTTCAGTGCAAAGGTTCGGGCTGCCACCACCTGTGCCTTAAGGGCCTCCGCATTCCAGTCGGGGGGCATTTCTTCGCCGACCGTTCCAAGCAGATAATCCTCCGTTGGAATTAAATTTGTAACAATGAGCTTTGCACCCTGCTTTGTGATGCGTAGGCTTCCACGATAAGATTTTCCCTTCAGACTCCAGCGCAGGCTATCGGCAACTCCTTCTTTTTCCTCCTTGAAATTCAGTACATCGCTTGAAACAGGTTTTCCATTCACACAAATCTCGTTTCCTTGAATTTTTACATGAATTATTTGAGCTGCGGGATATTTCAATAGCACCTTTTTTTCATCCCGAAGCGAAAGAGCCGCGGTCCCTCCAGTTGGTACAAAGTCGATGGAATCGCCATTCGTTTGAATCCCTACCGCAAGGCTTGGCTGCCAAGCAGCCTCCAAGGGTGATGTAAAAAAGACAAGAAGGGAAACGGCACTTACCAGACTGCATAGAAAGATACTCTCTACGCGTGCATTTGCACCTGATATCCTCGCTTGAAGATTCTCATTCCGTCCACTATCGGGAGCCAAGAAGCTCCTAAGATACGCTTGCAGGATACGATACATTCACATGCCTCTCCTCTGTTACATAATATCATCCGGCTGCTTCCTGCAGACGAGCCCTCTTTTTAGCCCTGTTTTCTTTTTTCCTTTGTTTCATCAATTCTCTACTAAAGCGCTCTTCCTCACTAAAGATACAACCGCAATAAGATTGACGATAAAGCTCCAGCTTTTTGCTGATGTCAATCCCCTCCTGCCAGCCAATGCGGAAATCCTCGTAGTAGAAAGGAATATCATATTTTCTTACGAAGCTCTCAGCCGTTTGCTTCATCAAATCATGCTGCTGGTAAATACTGTAAAAAAGCGTAGAGGTAAAAGCATCAAAGCCATTTTCAGCAGCATATCGCGCTGTTTGCTCTAGTCGCCATGTATAACACATTGTGCAGCGCCCATTCGGAACCGATTCGGCGGGGAGTGCTCGCTTCAGGAAATCGCGGAGCTGATATTTTCGCTCCGCGACAAAGCCAATGCCAGCTTTTTCTGCAAAAAGCTCTGCATTTTTACGCCTTGTATCCCACTCCCGATAAGGATGGATATTGGGATTAAAGAAATACCCGGTAATTTGAATCCCTCTGCCTTGCAACATCTTTACAGGATAGCAAGCACAAGGGCCGCAGCACATGTGTAAAAGTAATTTCATGGTATAACCTGATTCCGTAATTTGATTCATTCTCGTTCTTTTCGAAGCCCTAGATGAGCATAGCCAGCTTCTGTAACCACACGTCCTCTAGGTGTCCGATTCAAAAATCCCAGCTGGATAAGGTAGGGCTCGTAAACATCTTCAATCGTATCCGTCGTCTCGCTAATGGCAGCAGCCAATGTCTCCAATCCAACGGGCCCTCCCGCAAACTTTTGAATCATGACCTCAAGCATCCTGCGATCTGTCTGGTCAAGCCCGGCTGCATCCACCTCGAGCATTTTCAGTGCATCGTCCGCAAGCTTGTCCGTAATTTTTCCAGACCCCTTTATTTGCGCAAAATCTCGCACACGCTTCAAAAGTCTATTGGCGATACGCGGCGTCCCCCTACTTCTCTTTGCAATCTCCCGTGCTCCAGAGTCTTCAATTTCAATATCCAAAATCTCTGCAGCGCGGGTGATAATGTGCATCAAATCCTCCGGCTTGTAGTAGTCAAGGCGCGAAATGACACCGAAGCGATCCCGCAGGGGAGCAGAAAGCGCCCCCGCCTTTGTGGTGGCACCAATCAGAGTAAACGGAGCAATATCCAAGCGGATAGATCGTGCACTCGGCCCTTTTCCGATAATGATGTCAAGAGCAAAATCCTCCATGGCAGAATATAGGATTTCTTCCACCGTGCGGGACAGACGATGAATTTCATCGATAAAGAGTACATCGTTTTCCTGCAAATTTGTAAGGAGTGCCGCGAGGTCTCCTGTCCGCTCAATGGCAGGGCCAGAGGTCTGACGGAAATTCGTCCCCATCTCGTTTGCTATGATGTTTGCCAACGTAGTTTTCCCCAACCCCGGTGGTCCGTAAAGCAGGACGTGGTCCAAGGCTTCTTTTCGGGATAAGGCTGCTTGTATGAATACATTGAGGTTATTTTTAACCTTGTCTTGACCAATATATTCCACAAGCCGTTTCGGCCGAAGGCTGTATTGCCAGTCATCGAGCTGTTGTTCCTCCAATGCAACAACCCGCTCCTCCGGGGTGGAATCAAAATTCATCTGTATCTCCTATTCATTCAAGCATTTCCTAGTACCCTAAGAGCAGCCTTCAGCATTTCCGCAGCATCATCCGTCTGCTTGAGCTTCGTAAGTGCAGATGCAATTTCAGCAGGGGTATATCCGAGGGAACGAAGGGCTTCCTCCGTCTCTGACAGTGTATCCAATGGAGCCAATGTGACCTCGTCCTGTGCTGGCGACCCCGAGATCTCTTTAGGGAATTTATCCTTGAGCTCTAAGATAATACGTTCTGCCGATTTTTTTCCAATCCCGGGGAGCTTTGTAAGCATTGCTGCATTCTTTTGTTGCACAGCTTGTATCAAAGAAGAAGTGGATATGGCAGATACTATTCCCATCGCAACCTTCGGACCGATTCCGGAGACGGTAAGGAGCTTCAAAAACACCTCATACTCCTCATGGGTCGGAAATGCAAATAGCTGGATTGCATCTTCACGAACACTGGTGTAAATGAAAAAGGAAGCATCTGCATTGATATGAAGCTTTTCCCGGGCTTCTCGTGTCAAGAATACCCGATAGCCCACACCACCTACATCAAGGATGCAGGTGTCGTCGGAAAGAAAGATTACCTTTCCCCGAAGATGACCAATCATAAAATATTCCTCCACGCAATGCTGTTGACGCAATGGGTCGTGCAGATTGCCGCAGCTAGGGCATCGGCCGTATCATCTGGCTTTGGTGGTGCGGGAAGGTGCAACAGCTTTGTCACCATATAAATGACCTGCTCCTTCGTTGCCTTTCCATAGCCTGTAACATCCTCTTTAATTTGCATGGGTGTTCGCTCAACAACCTGCAAATGATTCATGGCAGCCGTCAGAAGAACGACGCCACGCGCTTGTCCCACAGGAATTGCCGTCGTGACATTGCGATTGAAGAAAAGCTTTTCAATCCCCATGACCTCAGGCTTATGTTCCTTGATGAGCGCATCCAGCTCATTGTATATTTTCAAGAGGCGCTCCTCCATTTTCATATTAGGTGATGTAAGGATGGAGCCATAGGCCAAGGGAATCAGGCGGCTCCCCTTTGATTCGACGAATCCATAGCCACATATCGCTGTGCCAGGATCGATTCCTAACGCTATCATATCTGCCGTCTACATCTTTCTTCTAGATTTTTCTTGATTCGTTGTGCAACGTATGGATGACAATCGTACTTAATGAAAATGACCTTTACGAATTGATTGGATCAGAATCGCAAAGGTCAGTTTACAAGATGAAATCAATTCACCGAATCATTCATCATCGTCCGATTCGTAGTTTGTATAGACATTCTGGACATCGTCATTCTCTTCCAACGCGTCAATGAGAGTCTGCATCTTCTCCGCATCCTTGCCCTGCAGGTGAACCATATTGTCTGGGACCATAGTGACTTCTGCACTTGCCGTCTCGATCCCCTTTTCACCAAGAGCTGCCTCTATGTCATCAAAGGCTTCTGGCTCAGCCGTAATCTCGAAAATATCCTCCTCGGCACGCAGATCATCAGCTCCTGCCTCAAGAACAAGCTCCATGAGCTCATCCTCATCCTCAAAGGTTTCCTTTTCCACGATAAATACGGCCTTTTTCTTGAACATCCAGGACACACAGCCATCTTGTCCAAGATTTCCGCCATATTTGGAAAAGAGATGACGGACATCTGCAGCTGTCCGATTGCGGTTATCCGTCAGAATATCCAGCATAACCGCCGTTCCCCCAGGACCATAGCCCTCGTACATTAGCTCCTCATAATTACTACCCTCGGAGGCCCCCAGACCCTTTTGAATTGCCCGGTTGATATTATCCTTCGGTATATTATTGGCCTTTGCTTTCGATAGCGCGAGCTTCAAACGCATGTTTCCTGTAGGATCTGCGCCCCCCATGCGAACAGCTATCGTGATTTCACGTCCAATTTTCGTTGTGATTTTTCCGCGAATCGCATCATTGGCACCTTTTTTTCGCTTGATATTTGCCCATTTGGAATGACCTGACATAGGCTTCTATTCCTCCTTATTCCTTATAAATCGCCTTATATCCTACCATATTTTGGAAAAGCATACAACCTGGATGCCCAGCAATTACTGGAGAACAAGCTTGTAATATTTTTTCTTTCCCTTGCGCACAAGCGCAGTTCCTTCCGAAAGATCATCCGCTGTGACTATATAATCCACATCCTGGATCTTCTGATCATTCAAGGAAAGCGCTCCTTGCTGGATCAAGCGACGTCCCTCACTCTTTGATGGAACGATCTTACTCGTCGCAATGATGTCCAACAGCTTTTGAGGAAGTGTTCCCTCCAGCCTGATTTCCGGCATATCTGCATTGCTGCCGACACCACTAAACAAGGCTTCTGCTGCATTCTTTGCTCGCTCCGCTTCCTCCTGTCCATGAACGATCTTTGTGACTTCATAGGCAAGGATGCTCTTGGCCTTGTTGATTTCCGCATCCTTGAGCTTGCCGAGACGTCGAACCTCTTCCATGGGAAGAAATGTCAACAAGGCGAGGCATTTTTCGACATCAGCATCATCCACATTCCGCCAATATTGATAGAATTCATAGGGACTTGTCTTTTCTGGATCCAGCCAGAGAGCCCCTCCAGCGGTCTTCCCCATCTTCTTGCCATCGCTTTTTGTGAGAAGACGATTGGTCAGGCCATAGACACTCGTCCCATTCTTCCGGCGGTTTAGCTCTACACCAGCAATGATATTCGACCACTGGTCATCTCCGCCCATTTCAAGCTTGCAACCATATCGACGATTCAGCTCAAGAAAATCGTATGCCTGCATGACCATGTAGTTGAATTCCAGGAACGTCAGTCCCTTGTCCCAGCGCTGCTTATAGCATTCTGCCGCCAGCATGCGATTGACCGTAAAGCTAGCTCCCACATCCCGGAGAAGCTCAATATAATTGAGTTTTCTAAGCCATTCTCCGTTATCGACAATGAGTGCTTTTCCCTCGGAAAAATCGAGGAAACGCGCAAATTGCTTTTTAAATTTCTCACAGTTGTGGGCGATGTCTTCATCCGTCAGCATCTTGCGCATATCCGTCCTACCTGACGGGTCTCCCACGGTGCCCGTGCCGCCGCCCACGAGGCAGATGGGGCGATGCCCAGCGCGCTGCAGATGTGCCATAGCCATGAGCGCAATAAAATGTCCTGCATGCAGGCTATCCGCTGTAGGGTCAAATCCGATGTAGAAGGTGACCCGCTCCTCCTGGAAAAGCTTTCTTAATTCCTCTTCATTTGTGCACTGGGCAACAAAGCCACGTTCGCACAAAATATCGTAAGCGTTCGTCAATCAACTCGCTCCTTTGCTGTATCAATTTCTGCCTTTTGATGCTCCACCGTCCTGTTCAGGAGCTTCTCCACCTCCTGTACTAGGCACAGCAACTGGCTGTTGTGCTCCTTGCGGCGGAGCTGCAGGTGCGGGCTCTGCAGGAGAAGCTCCCCCTTTTTTCGACCCACTCGTCGCATTGTTCCCGGCGGCTGATTTTTTTCCATCATCCTTTTTCTTTGTATCGGATTCCGACTTCCCGGTCAGCTCATTTATGCCTCCCGACGAGGAAGCAGACGAGCCATCGAAGTTCTTCGGTGGTACTGAGGCAAGCGCCTGCGTCATAAACGCTTTCCAAATCATGGCAGGCGTTGTTGCGCCACTCATTCCGCCAAGGGATGTATTGTTATCATTTCCTACCCAAACACCTGCTACGAGATCCGGTGTATAGCCGACAAACCAGGCATCATGATAATCACTCGTCGTTCCAGTCTTTCCGGCTGCAGGGCGATTGAGCTTTGCCCGTGTCCCTGTGCCACTTTGAATGACATCCTGCAGCATACTCGTAAGCTCAGCTGCACTGGATTCACGAATAACGCTTCGCTGGTTGGGATTTGCCTGCTCCAAAACCTTTCCGTTCCGATCAAGCACTTTTATGATGACCACGGGATCGACATGGACCCCCTTGTTGGCAAAGGTTCCATAAGCACTAACAAGTTCAAGGGGCGTGACGCCCTTTGTCAAGCCGCCAAGAGCTGTGGAATAATTCTTATCATTCTGCGCTCCCTCTAGTACGAAGGTCGTAATTCCCATTTCCTGTGCATAGTAAATCGGCTTTTCGATTCCAAGCTTTTCCGCAATCTTGACGGTAGGAACATTTAATGAGAGGCGAGCTACATCGCGAAGACTCACCTTGCCACGGAAGGTCCGATCATAGTTTTGCGGCTCCCACCCACTAATTTTTACTGGACTGTCATCGATTACTGTCGACGGTGTAAAATTATTTTCGAGAGCTGCAGCAAATACAAAAGGCTTAAAAGCAGAGCCCGGCTGACGTACTGCCATTGTCGCACGGTTAAACTGATCGCTTCCCCGTCCGCCGACCATAGCCTTTACATAACCATTATGCGGGTCGATAGCCACAAGCGCCCCCTGCGGTTGAAGGATCCCGTTTCCATCCGCCTTTCCGGCAGGAAGATTCTGGATTGCGGCTTCGGCGGCTCGCTGCATATCCATATCGATGGTCGTATAGATTTTGAGCCCTTCCTTGTAAACGGCATCTGCTCCATATTTATCAATAAGCTGCTGTGTTACATAATCGATAAAATAAGATGCGACCTGTGTCTTCTGCTTTGCAGGCGCCTTGACGATTGTAGGATTTTCCGCCTTGGCCTTCTCTGCCTCAGAATGGGTAATATAGCCATATTTTTCCATCTGATCGAGCACAACGCCTTCCCGTTCTTTGGCAGCGTTGTAGTTGCTCGCAGGAGAGTAATAATTTGGGCTCTTCGGAATCCCTGCCAGCATTGCACATTCACTGAGCGTCAACTCTTCCACATTCTTGCCAAAATATGTCTTTGCTGCGGCCTGCACACCATAGGCGCCCTGTCCAAAGTAAATCTGGTTCAAATACATTTCAAGAATTTCTCGCTTCGTATATTGGCGCTCCAGCTGCAAAGCCAGAAACACTTCTTGAACCTTGCGCTTTAATGTCCGATCCTGTGTCAAATATGCATTTTTTGCAAGCTGCTGGGTTATGGTAGAGCCGCCTTCAGATACAGTACGGCCACGCAGATTCGCCCACACAGCTCTAGCGATTCCACGGGGATCCACGCCCATGTGATCATAGAAGCGATTATCCTCTACCGCAACAAAGGCATTTTGTAATTCTCGCGGAATCTGGGCAATCTTGACTGGCATTCGATTTTCTGTCGAATGAACATTTGCAATTTCATTCCCATTGATATCATAAATCTGCGAAGATGCAGGGGGACGTATATCGTTGATAAGATCCGGCTTTGTATTCATACTGGCCGTCAAAAAGCCGCAACCGACACCGACAACCATGACAAGGAAAACGATGAGAAGACCGGCAAATATACGCTTGAGATGCGTGCCCACTGTACTTTTCGGCGAACGTTTTTTTTGGCTCCCGGAATTGGAACTTCTATCCATGTAGGCGCCTCCTTATGCAATATGTATCCATTCTACCATAAATTCTGTAGAAAATCACATGAACCGGGAATAACACGAAAATTATTTTAAGGTTACTACAGTGGCCCCTGTTCCACCTTCATTCATTTCTGCAAAGGCGAAGCTCGCAACACTGCGATGGCGTTTTAGATATTCATGTATCCCTTTTCTGAGTGCTCCTGTTCCCTTTCCATGGATGATCAAAATTTCTGATAGACCGGCCATGACAGCATCATCAATGAATTTATCGAGTACGCTCTCTGCCTCATTGACCATGAGGCCTCGAAGATCAATCTCTCTCTTAGTGGTTGCTGTTTTTTGAAGCGCACGAGAGGAATGGGAATGCCTTTGTGCGGAGCGTGTAACTTCACTGCTTTTTCGAGCAGAAGCAATAAACGTGCATTCACTAGCCTTGATCCTCGTATGCAATCCACCCAGTTGTACAAGGAGCTCCTGTCCGTTGATGCCCTGCACCGTCCCCTTCTGATTTAGCTTGCGGACAAAGACAGTATCCCCAATTTGAATCGTCTTTATGTCGATTGGCGTACCTTCTGCCTGTTTTCCGGATAGCCTTGGTGCTATTCGTTCCGACGAAGCCTTCAGTCGTTTTCTCGCTTCCTGAATTGCCTGCTGACGACTGCGGATCCCCAGGTCATCAAATTGAAGCTTGAGATTCTTGATGATCTCTTCCGATTCCCGCCGTGTCTGATTCAAAAGGGTACG
>CAMCRT010000017.1 GCA_945877355.1 uncultured Mitsuokella sp.
GAGATATGCAGTTTTCAAGGTTCTATACCGATTTTCGGTGTGGGAAGTTTGAGATAAGGATATTTTGCAAGGAAGGGATGGTGCCACGTGGCTCAGGTCATCAAGAACAACAAGAGCGCGCAGAACACGCTGAATACACTCAATCGCAACTCAAAAAGCCTCGCGAAAAGTCTCGCGAAGGTCTCCAGCGGCATGAAAATCACGAGCGCGGGGGACGACGCCTCGGGCTATGCCATCTCGGAGAGGATGCGGGTGCAGATCCGGGGGCTGGATCAAGCCACGGCGAACACCCAGAATGCTACGAGCCTCGTGAAGGTGGCCTCGGGCGCGCTGGACTCCACGGTGGATATCCTGCGCACCATGAAGGAGAAGGCCATCAATGCGGCCAACGACACGAATACGGATGCGGATCGGGCGACCATCCAGAAGGAATGGGATCAGATGATCGACCAGATCGACGACAATGCCAATATCACCTACAATGGGAAGTACCTGCTGGATGGCTCTCATGATGATGTCCACGAGGCGACGGGGGCGATTTTTGCCAATGACTATCTGGAAAATGACCCGACTGGCATCCCGGCGACGGGCGTCCCCATGGTGGAGCTGAAGGATCGGAACGGGCAGAGCCTCGGCATCCAGGACTCGGATCGCATCACGTTTTCCGTCGTCCAGCAGGGCAGGACCTATACCCATACCTTCGAGGTGGCAGGGCGCAATTTCGCGGAGCTCTACGCGGGCGGCATCCGGGGGCAGAGCAACTATTTTCTGAAGTACGCGGAGGATGAAGGCTTCCAGGGAGGCGCGGCCTTCCGCTATGGAATGCAGTACTATGGAAAGGACGGCTATGGAGAGGGTGTCGCTCCCGCAGACGGGCGGCGGACGACGATCATCTCCACGGAGGGCGATCTCCTGGATGCGAATGGCAAGCTCCTCGATCCCTTCTACAGCGACTTCACGGGGCCGGACTATCAGATAGCGGGCATCACCATGTCGGTGACGGATCGCTATGGCAAGGTGAAGACGAGCGTCAATGCGGTGCTGAACCACTTCGAGCTGGCTATCCGCGCCCGGAATGTCAGCGACGACAATGCCTTTGTGTTCCAGGTGGGCACGAAGGCGAACCAGGCCATAAAGCTGGGCATCACGGACATGCGCTCCTACGCCCTGGGGCTGAAGGGGAAGGACGGGCACACGGTGAGCCTCTCCACCCAGGCGAATGCCAATGCGGCCATCGCTGTGGTGGATACGGCTCTCAAAATGGCCCTCGACCAGCAGACGACCCTGGGCTCCGTGGCGAGCCGGCTGGAGTACACGGCGGACAACCTGCGCACGGGCAGCGAGAACACCCAGGCCTCCGAGTCCACGGTGCGGGACGCGGATATGGCGAAGGAAATGACAGAGTACACAAAGACGAATGTACTGACCCAGGCCGCCCAGTCCATGCTGGCCTAGGCCAACCAAAACAGCAGCTCGGTCCTGAGCCTGCTGCAATAAAGGAATCAAACGCTAAGGGGCTGCATAAGTGCAGTCCTTTTTTGCGTGAGCTGAGCTGTCACGGCCAGCATCAAGACTCCCTCCGTCACGCCTTCGGCGTGCCACCTCCCTCAGGAGGGAGGCAAGCAAGTCTCTCAAACTCGCAATGGTTCGATATGGCGTACAGACTCTGACGTTCTGCCTGCTTTCTTCACCGCGCCCATCCATTGCCAATCGATGGGGCCTTGCCTCATCCCCCTCTGGAGGGGGATGGCCCGATAGGGTCAGGGGGAGTCTGCGAGGGAGATGTTTCGGGGCCTGAAGGACGGGAGGCCCTATTTCTTTTTCAGTGTTACACTCCTTCTTGAAATTTTTTGAAAAATATCATACAATAAGCAGTGTTAAGAAAACAATTATTGAAGATTATCGTTATGTGTAGGAGGAAGGTATGGGACGGATTTCGATTGAGCTGGTGCCGCGGGAAGAGGCGGCCCTTCGGGAGGAACTTTCGGTGCTGGCGCCGGTAAAGGATCGGGTGGACTTCATCAATATCCCGGATCTCTTGCGGCTGCCGCTGCGGAGCTGGGAGGGGGCGGCCATCGCCCAGGCGGTGTTCCCCTCTGTCATGCCCCATATCCGCGCCATGGATATCGACCTGTCGAAGGAGCTCCCCATGAAGGCATACCTCCGGGAGCATAAGATCCAGCAGGTGCTCGTCATCGAGGGGGATCCGCCCCAGGACATGATGCACGAGGTGTACCCCACTGTCTCCACGGACGTCATCCGGAAATTCCGGGAGGAGATGCCGGAGGTGAAGGTCTACGCGGGCATCGACCAGTACCGGAGCTCCATGAAGGCTGAGCTCTACCGAATCCGCCGCAAGGAGCAGGCGGGGGCGGCGGGCTTCTTCACCCAGCCCTTCTATGACATGCGCTACCTCTCCCTCTATGCGGACATGCTCCAGGGCCTAGAGGTCTACTGGGGCGTGTCGCCGGTGATGAGCGCCCGGTCCCAGAGCTACTGGGAGCGGAAGAACAATGTGGTCTTCCCGAAGAGCTTCACGCCGGGTCTTACGGAAAGCATACGCTTTGCCCGGGAGGTTATGGACTTTGCGCAGAAGGAGGACGCGAGCCTCTACTTCATGCCCATCAAGACGAATCTCGCGGCCTATATCGAGGGTGTCTTTGTCTGAGGCAGGGCATTGGGCAGGCAAGCGGGGCGCAGGACATATAGGCGCAGGACATATAAGGGAAAAGGAAGGCACGATGGAGTTTACGGCGATTGATTTTGAGACGGCGACGGGGGCGCGGGACTCGGCCTGCAGCGTAGCCGTCGTCCGGGTTTCGGGGAGCGCGGTGGCGGACTCCTACCACACGCTGATCCGGCCGCCCGGGAATAAATACAGCTCCTTCAATATCTCGATTCACGGCATCACCCGGGAGGATACGGAGGACGCCCGGGACTTTGCAGGGATATGGCCGGAGCTATCGGAGCTCCTAGCAGGTCGCATCGTCGTGGCCCACAATGCACCCTTTGACATGGGGGTGCTGAAGGCCTGTCTTGCTCGCTACGACCTCCCCTGGCCGAAGTTTTCCTATGTGGACACGGTGGCGATAGCTCGGCGGGTCTGGCCGGAGCTGCCAAACCACAAGCTGAATACGGTGGCGGAGCATCTGGGCATCCATTTTCACCACCACGACGCGCTGGAGGATGCCCGCACCTGCGCCCAGATCCCCCTGCGGGCGGGGGGCGCGGAGGATATCCGGGCCTTTGCTCGGGAGCTTGGCGTTGCCGTCGTCCCATTTTGAAGCGTTTGCGGAGTATGTGAGAAAGAAGGTGAGCGGGCATGATACTCGTCAGTGCATGCCTTCTCGGGCACAGGGTCAAGTATAATGGCGGGGACAATCTCGACTCCCTGCTGCTGAAATACAGCGACAAGGGGCGCTTCTTTCCCATCTGTCCCGAGGTGCTGGCACGCCTCCCGGTTCCCCGGTATCCCATGGAGCTCGACCATTCCACGGGGAAAAAGGTGCTGGCGGGAAAGGGCATCGCAAAGGACACGAACGGCATGGATACCACCTCATACCTGGTGGAGGGGGCAAAACGGGCCCTGGAGATGGCGGAGGCGAACCATGCCCGCATCGCGATCCTCAAGGAGAGCAGCCCTTCCTGCGGCGTCCACACCATATACGACGGCTCCTTCCTGGGCCGGAAGGTCCGGGGAGAGGGCGTGACGGCGGCGCTCTTTCTGGAAAACGGCATCCGGGTTTACTCGGAAAAGGATTTGACGGCGGAGCTCATCGAGTCGCTCATCGCCGAGGATATCAAATACGATACGTGACGGGAACTGCTTCCAAGGAGGGAGACAGATGAATATCACCCATACTTTTGACAAGGCCCCGGAGAGGAGCGCACTCTACATCGCCCCGGCCTGGGCGCGGGAGAATGTGAATGCCCCGCGAAAGGAAGAGGAGACGACGGTGACGGGGCTCGCCGCCGAGGTGCATATCTCAAAGGCAGCCCAGAGGCTGCACGAGCTGGAGCGCGACCCCGTCACCCGCATGAACCAGACGGACTTCATGACGAGCTCGGAGACTGAGCTGGCGAAGCTGGAGCACCAGGAGGCGGAGCGTCAGGAGAACAAGAAGAAGGCGGAAGAGCTCCAGAAGAAAATCGATACGGATATCACCCTCTCCTCGGAGGACAAGGACCGGCTGCAGAAGGATGCGGATGACTATCGGGAGAAGAGCATGAATACGGATGACAAGCTCTACGCCCTTTACGACAAGCGGGACGCCCTCCAAGAGCGCTATGAGGCGTCGAAGGACACCATGCTCGAAGGAGAGCAGGGAGGCTTTGAGGAGCAGCTGACGGAGGTCGACTGGAATATCGGCCACGCCCTCGACAGGGTCGGTGCAGAGGGTGCTCTGAAGGCCTCGCTTCGCCTTGGGGTCGACCGGGAACGGGCGAAGATGAAGCAGCTTGACACGGTAGCCCAGCTCCAGGGGGTGAAGATAGACAAGCGCTCAGCGGAGGCGGCCATGGAAGGGCGCACGCCGGAGCAGATCGCAGCGGATGCCAAGGACGTGACGGGCCACACGCCCACATCCCAGGACGTGGTGCAAAAAGCAGTGGAGGAGGGCAAGGAGCTGTCAGAAAAGACGGCGGAAAATGGCGGCTATATTGCCGCGCCTGCAGCGAAAGCAGAGGAGACTGATTCGGACAAGGAGATCAATAAGGCCGGTGGAGCCCAGCGGGCGGAGGATATCGGAGCTTCGGCG
This sequence comes from uncultured Mitsuokella sp., assembly GCA_945877355.1. Taxonomy (GTDB): domain Bacteria; phylum Bacillota; class Negativicutes; order Selenomonadales; family Selenomonadaceae; genus AWVT01. The sequence goes on from CAMCRT010000017.1 coordinate 4,758, forward strand.
CAGCAGCTGACGACTAAGGCAGGGGAGAGTATCGCTGCGAACGACACGAAGGAGGGGACGGACGCCCTCCAGCAGCGGGTGGCAGAGCTGACCGCCTACGTGACATCGGAAAAGCTGCCAACAAAGTGAGGCAGGCGAAGATGTGCCTTTGCAAAATGGCGTGAGGAGAGGGAGGGAGACCCATGAGGGAAGGACAGCATCCTGTGGCCTTTCTCGCTGGGCTCCTCGTCCTTCTTTGCCTCGGCATTCTCCTTGCCCGCCACGCGGTACTCCCTGCGGGGATGCTTCTCGCGGCCTGTGGCGTCTTTCTCGTTCTTTCCTTTCTTGCTGCCCAGAAGAGCAGGCGATGGACCTTTGTGCTCGTCGCCCTGCTCTTTTTTGCGTTCGGGGCCCTGCGCTTCGGCGCGGTGTACGAGGTGCCGACGACGGATATCTCCCACTTTGCCGGGGAGACGGTGCAGGTGGCAGGCATCGTCTCGCAGGAGACGACGTACCAGGAGGACAGCACGGGCAGGCAGAGGCTTCGCACGGCGGTGGACGTGGAGCGGGTGCGGGAGGGCAGCACGTGGAAAGCTGCCTCGGGCCGCATGATGCTCCATGCCCAGGGGGAGGAGGCACTCCATATCGGCGACCGGGTGGAGGCCACCTGCCAGGTGCGGCTGCCCCATGGATATCAAAACCCCGGCCAGATCGATACGGCCATGCTCCTCCGGGCCGATGGCATCACGACTCGGGGTATGGTGGAGAAGCACAGTCTGAAGGCAGAGGCGGGGGATGGCGGCCTCCGGCGCTTGGCGGCGGATGTGCGGGCCCACTATCGGGAGCGGATGGCGCGCGTCATGCCGCGAGGAGATGCGGCGGTCATATTCGCCATGCTCTTTGGGGGTTACGGGGGCATCGACCCGGCGGTGGTCAATGGCTTCGTGACGACGGGCATCGTCCACATCCTCTCCGTCTCCGGCTCCCATGTGAGCCTCCTGGCGGCGGCAGTGGCGGCGCTGGGGCTTCTCCTGCACCTGCCGCGAGGAGCGACGACGGTGCTCGTCCTGCTCGCCATCGGGGCATACTGCCTTCTTTCGGGCTTCACGCCGCCAGTGATCCGGGCGGGGCTTATGGGCGGTCTCGCCTTCGTGGCATTGGCGCTAAATCGGGAGCGGGAGTCGGTCTACCTCTTTCTCCTCGTCGCTATGGGGCTTTTACTGTGGAATCCGCTCTTGCTCTTTCACGTCAGCTTCCAGCTCTCCTTCGCGGCGACGGCGGGGCTTCTGCTCCTGGCGCCGCCCGTCCGCGCCTATCTTTCGGAGCGGGGGCTGCCGGAGTTCGCTGCAATGAGTGTCGGCATCACCGTGGGCGCCCAGCTTATGTCGCTCCCCATTCTTCTTTGGTATTTCAGCCAGGTCAGCCTGTCGGCCATCCTTGCCAATCTATTCGTGGTACCGATTATTGACGGCATTCTCATTCTGGCGCTTCTGGCGGGGCTTCTGGCCTTTGCCCTGCCCTTCCTCGGCACGCTCCTCTTTGCCAGCGGCAGCCTGCTCTTCGGCCTCGTCTGGGAGCTGACCCGCCTGCTGGCGGCGCTGCCCTACAGCAGCATTTACCCCAGCGCCATGCTTTTTCCGACCGTGATCCTTTACTACGTCGTGCTCGCCTTCCTGTTCTGCGGCGAGGAACGGCGGGGGAGGGCGCTGGCCCTCTTGCGTCCCCACGGACGGCGAATCCTGCTGGGAGCTTGCGTACTTCTCGTCTTTTTCGCAGCCCTGCGCCTGACCCAGCCCGTGGAGCTCGCAGTCCACTTTATCGACGTGGGGCAGGGGGATGCGGCACTCCTCGTGACGCCCCACGGGCACGCGGTCATGGTCGATACCGGCGGCACAAGGGAGAATGCCTACGATATCGGCTACTATGTGGACGTGCCCTATCTCCACCACTACGGCGTGGGGCATATCGACGCGATATTTTTGACCCATGCCCACGAGGATCACGCGGCGGGAGCGGGCAGCGTGCTGGAAAATATCGAGACAGACCGGGTCTTCACCGCCGGCGAGGGCACGGCGGCCTACGCAAGGAGCATGGGTCTGGGGGACAATGACCCGCGCCTTACCCGCTTCACCCGTGCCAGGGCCGGCGACCGCTTCACCGTGGACGGGGTGACGGTGGAGACCCTCTACGCCCCAGAGGCGGAGCAGGCCGAGGGCAACGAGGCGTCAAATGTCTACCGCGTCACCTACGGGGACGCCAGCTTCCTCTTCACCGGCGACCTCATCGCCGCCCACGAGGAAAAGCTCCTCTCTAGCGGCAAGGATCTCCGCGCCACCGTCCTGAAGGTCGCCCACCACGGCTCTGACACCTCCAGCACCGAGTCTTTCTTAAAGTCGGTACACCCCACCTACGCCGTCATCGAGGTGGGAAAGGACAACTCCTTTGGCCACCCAAAGAAAAGCGTCCTCGAGCGGCTCCAGTCCATCGGCGCAAAAATCTACCGGACAGACGAGGACGGAGCGACCGTCTTTCGTACCGATGGCAAAACCATCCAAGTGGAGACGTATGCGGGCGGAATGTGATGGAGCTGAGCGGAGCAGATTTTTACTCAAGTATGTTTTAATAAAAAAGCGGACATGTTGCTTGTCCGCTTTTGGGGTTGTATGGAGTTTTAGCTCTGCTTTTTTAGTGCGAGGACCTCGTAGGGGCGGAGGGGGGCCTCTATGCCCTCGTAGTTGCCGAGGAATTTTGTCCAGCCCTGGCCCTGCCAGTCCGTGTGGTTTTCGGGGAGATTGATGGGCTCGCTCGTCAGGTTGCATAGGATGAGGAGGCGGGTGCCCTTGTATTCCCGCTCGTAGGCGAGGAGGCTGTCGGGGGTGGAGAGGATGTGGATGCTGCCTTCGGCGATTACTGCGTTTTCCTTTCGCAGCTGGACGAGCTTCTTGTAGAAGGCGAGGATGGAGTCCTCGTCTTTTTCCTCTGCCGCCGCGTTGATGGCCGTGTGGTTTTCATTGACGGCGATCCAGGGAGTGCCGGTGGTGAAGCCGGCGTTTTTGCCCGCCTCCCACTGCATGGGGGTGCGGCTGTTGTCCCGGGAGCGGGCGCCGAGAATCTCCAGGGTCTCCTCCTCGCTCTTGCCCTCGCCCCGCAGGATATGGTGGTAGTTGATGCTTTCCACGTCCCGGTAGTCCTCGAGGCTCTTGAAGTGGGCGTTTGTCATGCCCAGCTCCTCCCCCTGGTAGATGTAGGGGGTGCCCCGCATGAGGTGGATGGCAGCGGCGAGCATTTTGGCGGAGGCTTTCCAGTATTGGCCTTCGTCCCCCAGGCGGCTGACGATGCGGGGCTGGTCGTGGTTGCACCAGAAGAGAGCGTTCCAGCCGCCTCCCTCGGTCATGCCCTCCTGCCAATCTTTGAAAAGCTTCTTGAGGGCACGAAGGTCGGGGGGCATCAGCTGCCATTTCTGGCCGTCCTTATAGTCCACCTTGAGGTGGTGGAAGCTGAAGATCATGGAGAGCTCGTGCTCGGCGGGGTTCGAGTAGCGGATGCAGTTATCGAGCGAGGTGGAGCTCATCTCCCCCACGGTGACCATGCCGCCGATGCCGCTATCTGCCACGAGCTCCTTCAGGTATTCGTGGACTCTCGGCCCGTCGGTGTAGAAGCGGCGGCCGTCGCCCTCATTGTCGTTTTCAAAGGCGCCCTTGGAGATGAGGTTCACCACGTCGAAGCGGAAGCCAGAGACGCCCTTTTTCTTCCAGAAGCGAAGGACATTCTTGAGCTCCTCCCGGACGGCGGGATTCTCCCAGTTGAGATCCGCCTGGGTGACGTCGAAGAGGTGGAGGTAGTATTTCTTTAGGGCCGGCACGTATTCCCAGGCGTTGCCGCCGAATTTCGACACCCAGTTGGTGGGGGGCTCGCCTGGCTTGCCGTCCCGGAAGATGTAGTAGTCCTGGTATTTCCTGTCGCCGGCGAGGGCCTTCTGGAACCACTGGTGCTCGGTGGAGGAGTGGTTGAAGACCATGTCGAGCATGAGGCCGATGCCCCGGGCCTTTGCCTCCCGGGCGAGATTGTCGAAGTCCGCCATGGTGCCGTAGCGGGGGTCGATGGCGGTGTAGTCGGCCACGTCGTAGCCGTTGTCCCGCTGGGGGGAGGGGTAGAAGGGGGTGAGCCAGAGGTAGCCCACACCGAGGTTCTTCAGGTAGTCGAGGCGACTTGTGACGCCGGGGAGGTCGCCCCAGCCGTCGCCGTTGGTGTCCTGAAAGGATTTCGGGTAAATCTGGTAAACGGTTTTCGCATGAAAGTCCATGATAATCCTCCGAAACTTAAGCGCGGGTTGCGATGATTGTTTCTCCGGCCTTGGCGATTTGCCCGGACTGTAACGTGAAGGCGGGCAGGTCGTTGGGATTTGTCACCACGAGGATGGTGGTGTCCGGGTGGCCGGCGGCTTTTATCTTTTCGCGGGAGAATTTCAGGAGCGGGGTGCCTGCTACGACCGCTTCGCCCTGCTGGACGAGATAGGTGAAGCCGTCGCCACCCATGGAGACGGTGTCGAGGCCCACGTGGAGGAGGATTTCCGTGCCGTCCTCGAGGGTGAGGCCCACGGCGTGGCGGGAGTCCTCCATGAGGACGGTGACCCGGCCCTTGGCAGGGGCGACGAGGGTCTCGTTCGCAGGACGGATGGCGAGGCCGTCGCCCACCATGCCGGCGGAGAAGACGCCATCGCCCACGTCAGCCAGGGGGATGATCGGACCGTCAAGGAAGGCGGTGAGCTCCTTCTGGGGCTCGGCCTTGGCGGCTTCTTTCGCTTCCTCTGCCTCGATTTCCATGGCCTCTGTGCCTGCGTCCGTGGCGACGACGGCCTTATCGATGCCCTTGCGCTTTCCCACGATGGTGGTCAGCAGGAAGGGGCCGGCGATGGCCACCAGCATGGCGAGGGCGAAGGAGCCCATGAACTGGGGCTGGATGGAGAGGATGCCCGGAATGCCGCCCACGCCGATGGCATTGGCGGTGGTGCCCATGGAGACGCATAGGATGGCGGCGCAGGCGGAACCCGTCATGCCGCAGAGGAAGGGAAAGTAGTATTTCAGGTTGACACCGAAGATGGCGGGCTCCGTGACGCCAAGGTAGCAGGAGATGCAGGCGGGGACGTTGACCTCCTGGGCCGCCGTGTTGCCCCGCTGGAGGTAGATCATGGCGAGGACCGCAGAGCCCTGGGCGATGTTGGAGAGGGCGATCATGGGCCAGAGCATGGTACCGTGGTAGTCGGCGATGAGCTGGAGGTCGATGGCGTTCGTCATGTGGTGGAGGCCCGTGATGACGAGAGGCGCATAGATGAAGCCGAAGATGGCCGCAAAGACCGCCTGGAAGGAGCCGGTGATGCCACTAAAGACGACGGAGGAGATGAAGGAGCCGATCTTCCAGCCGATGGGGCCCAGCACGAAGTGGGCGGCGATGACGGCGAGAAGCAGCGAGCAGAAGGGCACCACGATCATGGAGACCACCTGGGGCGTGATGCGGCGGAAGAATTTCTCAAGGTAGACGAGGGTGAAGGCTGCGAGGATGGCCGGGAGCACCTGGGCCTGGTAGCCGATCATGGAAATCTTGAAGTAGCCGAAATCCCAGAAGGGAATGGCGTCCTCGGGGGTGGTGGCCACGGCGTAGGCATTCAGGAGCTGGCCGGACACGAGGGTGAGGCCCAGGACGATGCCCAGCATTTGCGTCGTGCCCATCTTCTTCGTGACGGACCAGCAGATGCCCACGGGCAGCATGTGGAAGACGGCCTCGCCGATGAGCCAGAGGAACTTGTCCATGCCGGCCCAGAACTGGCTCGTCTCCACGAGGGTCTTCGTGCCCCCGTCGAAGAGATAGAGGGCATCGATGCAGTTGCGGAAGCCCAGGATAAGGCCGCCGACGATGATGGCGGGGATGATGGGGGCGAAGATTTCCGCGATGACGGCCACGGCCCGCTGGAGCGCATTCTGGTTTGCCTGGGCCGCGTGCTTCACGGCTTCCTTCGACACGCCCTCGATGCCGGCGACGGCGGTGAAGTCGTTGTAGAAGGTGGCCACGTCGTTGCCGATGATGACCTGGAACTGGCCGGCCTGGGTGAAGCTGCCCTTCACCACCTTCATGGCCTCGATGGCGGGGACATCCGCCTTTTTCGGGTCGCCCAGCACGAAGCGCATGCGGGTCATGCAGTGGGTGACGGCCGCGATGTTTTCCTTGCCGCCTACGAGCTTCAGGAGCTCCTTGGCGTTCTCTGTGTACTTGCCCATGTTTTTCCTCCCTGTTCTATGTGGACTTGATGGTTTTATTATGCTATACTTGTTTAAACAAGTCAATAGGGATTTTTATTGTTTCTGATTTTTCTTTTGGAGTTTATTTTCGATTGCTTGTAAATTGCGCCAAATACGCGTATACTCTGCAATAGAGAGAAAGGAGTGAGGAGCATGGCTGGGAAATTCGAGGGGATCTATGAGGCCCTGCGGGAGGATATCGAGGGGGGCGTCTACCCCTATCAGGCCTTTCTGCCCTCGGAGCATGTGCTCTGTGAAAGATTCTCCTGTGCCCGCAACACGGTGCGTCGGGCGCTCTCGGCCCTTGTGGCAAGAGGCTATGTCCAGTCCATCCACGGCAAGGGGGTGCGGGTGCTCTACCGGCCCTCGGTGCAGCGCTCCTTCTTTGTCGGTGGCATCGAGACCTTCACCGAGACGGCGGCGAGGAACCATTTTAAGGCCAGGACGCGGGTCGTCCGGTTCGAGCCGCTGGTGGCAGATGCGTCCTTGGCGGCAAAGACGGGCTTTCCCGAGGGCACGGCTCTCATGGCCATCGACCGGGTGCGGCTCCTGGACGGGGTCGCCCTCATCCTCGACAAGAATCTCTTCCGCGCCGATATCGTGACGGATCTCACGAGGGAGATCGCCGAGGCCTCCGTCTATGCCTATATCGAGGGGAAACTACAACTTCGCATCGTCACCAGCAAGCGGCGCATCACGGTGGAGCGGGCGACAAGGGAGGACCGGGAGTTCCTGGAGCTAGGCGACTACGACTGCCTCGCCGTCGTTACGAGCCAGGCCTTCATCGCCGACGGCACCCAGGTGGAGTACACCATCTCCCGCCACCACCCAGAGCGCTTCGCCTTCGAGGACACGGCAGTGCGGGGCGTGTAAAAAGGCTTGGGAATTTCGCTGTAAGCAATTTCCTGCGACGGAGCTGGAGAAAGTCAAATGGATATGACCCGACATAGGATTGGCTGGATATTGAACTTATTGGACAAGAACCGAGAGCTGAAGAAATGGAAACGGATGTGGTAAGATGGAGAACAAAGAGAAAATGCCCACACAGGGCGAGATAATCATTTATCAGACAGAGGATGGCAAAACAAAAATTGATGTGCGGTTTGAAAATGATACCGTATGGCTGACACAGCAGCAAATGGCAAAGCTCTTCCAGTCCTCGCGCTCCAATATCGTGGAGCATATTGGACATATATACGAAGAGGGGGAACTCGAGGAAAAAGCAACCTGTCGGAATTTCCGACAGGTTCGAATGGAGGGGAAACGACAAGTATCGAGGGAACTCCCGCACTATAACCTTGATATGATTATTTCTCTTGGATATCGCGTGAAATCCATTATCGCCACTCAGTTTCGCCGTTGGGCAACGGAGCGGCTGAAGGAATACATCATCAAGGGCTTCACCTTGGACGATGAGCGGTTGAAAAACAACGGTGGTGGCAATTACTGGAAGGAGCTTTTGGATCGCATCCGTGATATTCGCTCCTCGGAAAAGATGCTGTATCGTCAAGTGTTGGATTTATACGCCACCAGCCTCGACTACAACCCGAAAGCCGCCGAATCAATCCGTTTCTTTCAGATCGTGCAAAACAAGCTTCATTATGCCGCCCATGGGCATACCGCAGCCGAGGTTATATATGAACGGGCAAACGCAGAGAAACCGTTTATGGGGCTTCATACATTCAAGGGAGATTTCCCCGTACTTTCTGATGTCAAAATCGCCAAAAACTATTTGGATGAAAAGGAACTGAGAATTTTGAGTAACCTCGTTTCCGGTTATTTCGACATTGCGGAAATCTCTGCTATGGAGAAACGTCCCATGTATATGAAAGACTATGTGGAGCAGCTGGACGCGGTGCTGAAATCCAGTGGGCGTAAAATTCTGACCCATGCCGGGAAAATAAGCCATGAGGATGCTATAGCAAGAGCTACCGAGGAATATCGAAAATTTCAAGTACAGAATCTTTCCCCTGTGGAAAAAGAATATTTAAACACAATCAAAGCGATAGAAAAGACCGCCAAAAATGAAATCAGGAAGAATCCATAGGATCCGGCAAATATCTCAGTCATGCCAATAGTGGAGTATGTGCTTTTTAGCGAGACGTTCTCTGGGTATTTCAGCAAAGAGGAATCCCAGGGGAAGCGGGTGGATGCTACGATGGATGTGCGGCTCTTCGGGGAGGAAATCGCGCCGCATCTCGGCATCCGGGTGCGCTTTGTCGGGGAGGAGCCGCTGGATACGGTCACGAAGCAGTACAATGAGGCGATGAAGCGCATCCTGCCGACCTATGGCATCCAGGTGGTGGAAATCCCACGGAAAATGCAGGGGGATACGCCGATAAGCGCCTCGAGTGTGCGGAGACTTTTGGAAAAGGGCGCATGGGATGAGATAGAAAAGCTTGTGCCGGAGATGACATTTGTGTATCTCAAAAACAGGGCTGATAAATCCATGACAAAATAAGATTTTATAGGCAGAAGCAAACAGAAGCGAATCCAGCTGAATGGGTTCGCTTTTTGCGGAATGGGGAAATAGGGTGGAAGAATGGGCCTTCTTATGGTATGCTAAACCATGGTTTAAGCTAGAAAGAATAGAGGGGACTCGGATTGACTGGTTTCATGGATGGAAAAGTGTTTCGTGTTGGGGTGCTGGCTGTTTGCTCGCTTTTGGCGATGGGGGCGGCGGCTTGGGAGTATCGGTTTGTGCCGGTGGAGGTGACGTCTGCTTCTGCGGAGGCGGGGGAAGCTTCGGGGCAGGAGGCTCGGTGGTATGTGCTGGCGGATGATGGGCTGGACAATCTGAGGCTTCCCGATGTGCGCACGCCGGTCTTTGATAGCCGGACGCTCTCGGAGCGGCGGCAGCTGGGGCTGCCCACGCAGCTGCCGCCCATAGCGGAGGCCCATACGGACCATGTGGCGTACCTGACCTTTGACGATGGGCCGGACGAGAAGAACACGCCGGTCATCCTCGACATCCTGAAGACCTACGGGGTGCCGGCGACGTTCTATGTGACGGGAAAGATGGCCCAGAAAAATCCCGAGGTGCTGCGGCGGATCTTTGCGGAGCACCACGCCATCGGCAACCACAGCTACGATCATGTGTACAAGAACCTCTATCCGAATCCGCAAAATTTCCTGGCGGAGATGGAGAAGACGGATGAAATCATCTATGGAATCCTTGGGGTTAGGCCCTTCATCCTCCGGGCGCCGGGGGGCTCCTGGGGGATGTTCACGCCGGCCTATGGGCCCATGCTTGTCGAAAACGGCTATGTGGAGCATGACTGGAATGTGAGCTCCCAGGATGCGGCGGGAGGCAAGCGCAGCGCAGCGGAGCTGGTGGCGAATGTGGATGCCCAGACGGACCGGGTGAAGAACGCCATCATCCTCATGCACTCGACGACGGGAAAGGATTCGACGGCGGCAGCCCTGCCTGCCATCATCGAGCTCCTGGTGCGAAAGGGCTTCACCTTCGGCGTGATGTCGCCCGCGACGCCGCACCCATAAACGTGACGAGCGTGGGGCACACGTTGCGCACGTATGGTGAGCAATATTTTCCAAAATGTGATTCGCTCTCCTTTCTTTCCCAGCAAAATGCACTATATTATAAGACAAATGTACACCATATAAGTATATGCGTACATTTTGATATGATATAGTGGAAAGGATGCGATACAGTTGTCAGAAATGAAGAAGTATGTCGAGGATGTCCTGGCGGGCATCAAGAAGCGGGATCCGCAGGAGAAGGAGTTTCTCAATACGGTGACGGAGGTCCTCGAGAAGGTCGTCCCTGTGCTGGAGGAGCATCCCGAGTATAAAAAGGCGAAGATTCTCGAGCGCATGGTGGAGCCGGAGCGCGTCGTTTCCTTCCGGGTGCCCTGGCAGGACGACAAGGGTGAGATCCACATCAACAGGGGCTTCCGGGTGCAGATGTCCAGCGCCATTGGCCCCTACAAGGGCGGCCTCCGCTTCCACCCCAGCGTCTCCCTCGATATTTTGAAGTTCCTGGCCTTTGAGCAGGTCTACAAGAATGCGCTGACGGGGCTTCCCATCGGCGGCGGCAAGGGTGGCAGCGACTTTGATCCCCACGGCAAGAGCGATAACGAGGTCATGCATTTCTGCCAGAGCTTCATGACGGAGCTCTATCGCCACATCGGCCCCTCCGTGGACGTGCCGGCGGGCGATATCGGCGTGGGTGGCCGGGAGATCGGCTACCTCTTTGGCCAGTACAAGCGCCTCCGCGACAGCTATGATGCGGGCGTCCTCACGGGCAAGCGGGTGGACTACTGGGGGTCTCTCGCCCGGACGGAGGCCACGGGCTACGGCCTTCTCTACTTCGTGAAGAACATGCTGGATGAAAAGGGCATCGACCTCAAAGGCAAGACGGTTGTCGTCTCCGGCGCAGGCAACGTGGCCACCTATGCCATCGAAAAGGCCATAGAGCTCGGCGCAAAGCCTGTGACCTGCTCGGATTCCTCCGGCTACGTCTACGATCCGGAGGGCATCGACCTGGCACTCCTGAAGGACATCAAGGAGGTCCGCCGGGCCCGCATCTCCGAGTACGTGAAGGCCCGCCCGCAGGCGGAGTATCACGAGGGCTGCAAGGGCGTCTGGACGGTGAAGTGCGACATCGCGCTTCCCTGCGCGACCCAGGGGGAGATCGACCTTGCGAGTGCGAAGGCGCTTGTGGCAAACGGCGTTCAGGCCGTGGGCGAGGGGGCGAACATGCCCTCTACTCTCGAGGCCATCGCCTACTTCCAGGAGCAGGGTGTGCTCTTTGCCCCGGCGAAGGCGGCAAATGCCGGCGGCGTCGCTGTTTCGGCCCTGGAGATGGCGCAGAATGCAGAGCATCTCCAGTGGTCCTTCGAGGAGGTCGATGAGAAGCTCAAGGGCATCATGGGACGCATCTACAAGAATGCCAAGGAGAATGCGGTGAAGTACGCGACGCCGGATGATCTGGTGGCCGGCGCAAACATCGCGGCCTTTGTCCGGGTGGCAGACATCATGCTTGCGCATGGTCTTGTCTGATTCCACGTTTCTTTCGCGCGGTTTTTCGCGTTTTCTAAAAAAATCCCGAAAATCTATCGGGATTTTTTTTTATGCGAAAGGTATTTTTCTCTTTATAGCGAATTAGGAAGGAGACGGGATAGAGATATGGTTTTCCCGTCGGATATTCTGATTGAGGCGCGTGGCGCCGAGGGAGGAATATGAAAAACGCATTGCCGGGGATTTTGAGGCAGCTAGCTGTCCTCTTCTGCCTTTGCCTTGTGCTGGGGGCGGCTCTCGCGCTGAAAAGCGGGGGGCTTTCGCTCCTTGGCGCATGGGCGATGGGGCTGGGGGCGGCGGCTGTGTGCATCTGGACGATGGTCTACCGCACGTGGCGGAGCGCGTCCCTTACGGTCGGCGCCGCAAAGGCGCAGATGCTCTGGGGGCTTATCCTGCGCCTTATCGTCGTGGGGGCGGCATTCTTCTTTGCCGCCCGCGGCGGGAAGGCGGCGCTTCTCCTTGCTGTGGGAGGCTTTTTGTCCTTTTACGCACTCGCTCTCGCGCTCTTTGTGCGGAGCGCTCTGAAAATCCCCAAGGCTGAGACGGCACCTGCCGCCTCGAAAAAGTAATCTGGAGGCAAGTGCCTCGAGAAAGGGAGGTTGAGGTTTATGCATGAAATCGTTGTGCGCGGAGCGGAGCAAGTCGCCGGCTTCACGTTCAACACCCAGACCTTGTACATGACCTGGATCGTGATGGCCCTCGTCATCCTCATCGCTTGGCTTGCGACGCGCAGCTTGAAGCTGGTGCCCACAGGCTGGCAGAATGTGATGGAGATGGCCATCGAAAGTCTCGAGGAGCAGGCAGGCGTCATGATGGGAAAGCGCGGGAGCTTCTTCGCGCCGTTCATCGTCTCGCTGTTCCTGTTCCTCATCGTGTCGAACTGGCTCGGACTCATCCCTGGATTTTCCTCGCCGACGAATGACCTGAATACGACGCTCGGGCTCGCGCTTCTCGTCATCGTCATGGTGCATGTCCTGGGGCTCTACTACAAGGGCGGCCACTATATCGGCCACTTCTTCCAGCCGTTCAAGGTCTTCGTCGTCATCAATGCGGTCGAGGAGATCGCGAAGCCCATCACGCTGGCCTGTCGTCTATTCGGCAATATCCTGGCGGGCGAGATTCTCCTGCACATCCTGGTGCAGCTTCTCCCCATGGGCGTGAATACGGTGCCGTCCGTCGTATGGCTGGCATTCAGTATTTTCATCGGCGCCGTCCAGGCGTTCATCTTCACCATGCTCTCCATGGCCTATCTCGGCAACGCCGTGAAGGCGGAGGGCGAGGAGTAATCTTTTCGCTTAGCCGCAAGGAAATCCCTTGCATGCTCACTTATCTTTGAGGAGGAATTTTTTCATGGAAAACGCAATCATGGTCGCAGGTGCGCTCATCGGCGCAGGTCTTGCCGCAGGTCTTGCAGCTATCGGCGCTGGCGTCGGTGACGGTCTTGTCACGGGCCGCTTCGTCGAGGGCATCACGCGCCAGCCGGAAGCGAAGAACACGCTCTTTGTCAACACGCTGATTTCCGTCGGCCTCATCGAAGCTATGGCCATCATCGCGATCGTCATTGCATTCATCATGCTCTATGCCAACCCGCTCATCAAATAATCACCCTTGTTTGATGCCAGGAAGGGAGGCATAGGAATTGATCGATCTCAATATGACGCTCGTCGCGCAGATCATAAACTTCCTCGTCCTCGTCGTCATCCTCCGGGCTGTCGCCTACAAGCCGGTCAAGAAAATGCTGGCCGAGCGCAGTGCGAAGATCCAGGAGAGCCTCGACAAGGCGGATGCCGACAAGGCGGAGGCGGAAAAGACGCTTGCGGACTACAAGGCACAGCTGGCTGAGGCCCGCGAAAAAGCCCAGTCCATCGTGGACAGCGCCGAGCGCGTCGCTTCGCAGAACCGTGAGGCGAGCATCGCGAACACGAAGCGCGAAATCGAGCAGATGAAGGAAGCGGCGCGTCAGGAAATCGCCCGCGACCACGAGCGCGCCAAGGACCAGATCCGCAAGGAAATCGTCGCACTCTCGCTGCTTGCTGCAGGGAAAATCGTGGAGAAGAATATCAGTGCCGACGAGAACGAAGCGATTGTGGATAACTTCATCGAAACGCTCGACAAGGACAAGATTGGTGAACTGCCATGCTAAATATACAGCTTGCACGCAAATATGCCCGCGCCATCTTTGAGCTGGCCCAGGAGGAGAATGCGCTGAAGCCGTATGGTGAGGAGATCGCTGTCGTGGCAGAGGAGCTGGAGAAGGTCCCCGGTATCTGGGGGTACTTTTCCAACCCGGAGATTTCCCGGGAGGACAAGAAGGCGCTCATCAAAAAGTGCTTTGAGGGAGAGCTCAGCAAGAACACTCTGAACTTCCTCTATCTTCTCGTGGATAAGCGTCGCATGGCCATCTTTCCGGAAATCGCGCAGATCTTTGCGTCGCTCTCCAATGAGGCCCAGGGCATCGTCATCGCAGATGTGACGACGGCCCACGCCATGAAGGAGAGCCAGGAGACGGCTCTTACGAAGAAGCTTGCGTCTGTCACGGGAAAAGAGGTGCGGCTCCGCCTGCACCAGGATCCGAAGATCATCGGCGGCGTCGTCGTCCGCATCGGCGACAAGCGCATTGATGGCAGCGTCACCGGCCGCCTCGCGAATCTCGCGAGCGGGCTGATGGCGAACAATTGAAGAGGTGACGGAAACTTTGAAAATGAATCCTGAAGAAATAACAGCCATCATCAAGGATCAAATCAAAAACTACAATGTAGATTTGAACGTCGATGATGTTGGCACGGTCATCGAGATCGGCGACGGCATCGCCCATATCCACGGCCTGGACAAGGCCATGGCAGGCGAGCTGCTCGATTTCGGCAATGACATATACGGTCTGGTCCTGAACCTTGAGCAGGACAACGTCGGCGCCGTTCTTCTCGGCGGCGAGACGGCTATCAAAGAGGGCTCCGAGGTCAAGCGCACGGGCAAGATCATGCAGGTCCCCGTGGGCGAGGCCATGATCGGCCGCGTCGTGGACGCGCTCGGCCGCCCCATCGACGGCAAGGGCGCCATCAAGACGACGGAAACCCGCCCTGTCGAGTATCCGGCTCCTGGCATCGCGGACCGCAAGTCCGTCAAGGAGCCTCTCCAGACGGGTCTGAAGGCCATCGACGCCCTGGTCCCCATCGGCCGTGGCCAGCGCGAGCTCATCATCGGCGACCGCGGCATCGGCAAGACGGCCATCGCTGTCGATACCATCCTGAACCAGAAGGGCCAGGACTGCATCTGCGTCTACGTGGCCATTGGCCAGAAGGCCTCGACCGTCGCCCGCGTCGTCAAGACCTTTGAGGAGCACGGCGCCATGGACTACACCATCGTCGTGGCTGCGACGGCTGCTGAGAGCGCACCGCTCCAGTACCTCGCTCCCTATTCCGGCGTTGCCATGGCAGAGCACTTCATGTATCAGGGCAAGGCTTGCCTTTGCGTCTATGACGACCTGACAAAGCATGCGGCGGCCTACCGCGCCATGTCGCTGCTTCTCCGTCGCCCGCCCGGACGTGAGGCATATCCTGGCGATGTCTTCTATTTGCACTCCCGCCTCCTGGAGCGCGCGGCAAAGCTCTCTGACGAGCTCGGCGGCGGCTCCATCACGGCACTGCCGATCATCGAGACCCAGGCTGGGGATCTCTCGGCCTATATCCCGACGAACGTCATCTCCATCACGGACGGCCAGATCATGCTGGAGTCGGACGCCTTCTATTCCGGCATCCGCCCGGCTATCAACGTGGGCCTCTCTGTTTCCCGTGTCGGCGGCTCCGCTCAGATCAAGGCCATGAAGCAGGTCGCAGGCACGCTGCGCCTGGATCTCGCCCAGTATCGTGAGCTGGCGGCCTTCAGCCAGTTCGCCTCCGACCTGGACAAGGCGACGAAGGCACAGCTCGACCGCGGCGAGCGCATGGTCGAGACGCTGAAGCAGGCCCAGTACAGCCCGCTCCTCGTCGAGGACCAGGTCATGGTCATCTACACGGCAGCAAAGGGCTTCCTCACCGATATCCCCGTGGACAAGGTCGTGGAGTTCCAGGATAGCTTCCTGAAGTTCATGCACGCAAGCCACCCGGAGGTGGGGCAGAAGATCGCCACGGAGAAGAAGCTGGACGACGCGCTGGAAGCATCGCTCAAGAAGGCCATCGAGGAGTTCAAGGAAACGATTTCCTACAAGATGGCATAAGGCGAGGTGAGTCTATTTGGCTAGTTTACAAGACATACGCCGCCGCATCAAGAGTGTCACGAGTACGAAGCAGATCACGAGCGCGATGAACATGGTCGCCACGAGCCGCCTCCGCCATGCGAAGGAGGTGGCCACGGCCAACCGTCCCTACGCGGAAAAGGTCATGCAGGTCGTGCAGGAGATCGCAGCGAACGCTGGCGCGAGTCTGAAGCACCCGCTCCTCGCGACGAATCCGCAGGGCAAGAAGCTCGTCTTCGCCATCACGGCGGACAAGGGCCTCGCCGGCGCCTATACGTCAAATGCCTGCAAGACGGTGGAGAGCCTCGTGCAGGACAAGGCGAACACGGAGCTCGTCCTCGTGGGGCGCAAGGGCACAGCCTTCTTCAAGAACCGCGGCTACAACGTGACGAAGAGCTACATCGGCATCAGCGAGCGCCCGCAGTTTGAAAATGCGCGGGAAATCGCCCTGGCCCTCATCGAGCGCTTCGTCTCGGGCGAGATTTCCGAGGTCACCATGGTCTACACCCAGTTCGTCTCAGCCATCAGCTGCGAGCCCCGGGTGGAGCGCCTTCTGCCCTTTGAGGCGGAGGGGGAGAAGCCCTCGGGCCCACGCGGCGAATACATCTATGAGCCAGACGCTGAGACGGTGCTGGGCGCACTCCTGCCCCAGTATCTCTTCACGACGGTCTATGCGGCGCTCTTGCAGTCGGCAGCCAGCGAGCTGAGCTCCCGCATGAATGCAATGAGCAACGCGACGGACAACGCCGAAGACCTCATCGCGGGGCTCAACCTGCACTACAACAAGGTACGTCAGGCGGGCATCACCACGGAGCTCAACGAGATCGTGGCGGGCGCAGAAGGCCTGAAGTAATAGGGAGGTCTACCATTGGCAAAAGGCAAAGTCGTACAGGTCATCGGACCTGTCGTAGATATTGAATTTCCGGCGGGCGAGCTCCCGGCAATCCTCAATGCAGTCACCATCAAGGGCAAGACGGACGGCGCGGACATCGACCTCGTCGTCGAGGTCATGCAGCATCTTGGCGACAGCGTCACCCGCTGCATCGCCATGAGCTCCACCGACGGCCTCATGCGTGGCATGGATGCAGAGGATACGGGATCGCCTATCAAGGTCCCCGTCGGCGACGAGTGCCTCGGGCGCGTCTTCAACGTGCTGGGGCAGACGGTCGACCACAATCCGAAGCCCGTCGGCAACAAGGAGTTCTGGCCGATCCATCGCCCGGCTCCAACCTTCGAGGATCAGGAGACATCCACGAGCATCCTCGAGACGGGCATCAAGGTCGTTGACCTCATCGCCCCGTACTCCAAGGGCGGCAAGACGGGCCTCTTCGGCGGCGCAGGCGTCGGCAAGACGGTCCTCATCATGGAGCTCATCCACAACATCGCAACAGAGCATGGCGGCTACTCCGTCTTCGCCGGCGTCGGCGAGCGTACCCGTGAGGGTAACGATCTCTGGGGCGAGATGACGGAATCCGGCGTCATCGACAAGACGGCCCTCGTCTATGGCCAGATGAACGAGCCTCCTGGAGCTCGTATGCGCGTCGCCCTCACGGGCCTCACCATGGCGGAGTATTTCCGCGACGTGCAGCACCAGGACGTGCTGCTCTTCATCGACAACATCTTCCGCTTCATCCAGGCGGGCTCCGAGGTCTCGGCGCTGCTCGGCCGCATGCCGTCCGCCGTCGGCTACCAGCCGACGCTCTCCACGGATATCGGCGCCCTACAGGAGCGCATCACCTCGACGAAAGACGGCTCCATCACGTCCGTGCAGGCCGTCTACGTCCCGGCGGATGACCTCACCGACCCCGCGCCGGCGGGCACGTTCACGCATCTCGATGCGACGACCGTCCTCTCCCGCCAGATCGCCGAGCTCGGCATCTATCCCGCCGTCGATCCGCTCGACTCGACGAGCCGTATCCTCGACCCGCATATCATTGGCGAGGAGCATTACAAGGTCGCGCGCGGCGTGCAGGCCGTCCTGCAGAAGTACAAGGACCTGCAGGATATCATCGCCATCCTCGGCATGGAGGAGCTCTCCGACGAGGATAAGCTCACGGTCTCCCGTGCGCGCAAGATCCAGCGCTTCCTGTCCCAGCCCTTCTTCGTGGCGGAGGTCTTCACCGGCTCGCCGGGCAAGTACGTCCCCCTGAAGGAGACGGTCCGGGGCTTCAAGGAAATCCTCGAGGGCAAGCACGACGACCTGCCCGAGAACGCATTCTATATGGTCGGCACGATTGATGAGGCTGTGGAGAAAGCAAAGAAGATCAAAGAGGAGGAATAATCTATGGCGACAATAAAGCTAGAGATTGTCTCTCCGGACCGCGTGGTCTACGAGGCCGATATCGGCATGCTCATCGTCCGCTCCACGGGCGGCGAGCTCGGCATCCTCCCGCACCACGCACCCCTCGTGACGGGCCTCCTGCCGCACGCCATGCGCGTGCGCTTCGACGCCGACCGCGACGAGCAGCTCATCGCCGTCGCCGGTGGCTTCATGGAGGTCACCCCCGAGAAGATATCCGTCCTGGCAACGGCGGCGGAGCAGCCCATTGATATCGATATCAATAGGGCCAAGGAGGCGTATGCGCGCGCCAAAAAGCGCATCGCCGAATTCCACCAGAGCACAGAGGCCGCAAAGGACATCGACGTAGAAAGAGCCGAGCTCGCCCTGCGCCGCGCCATCGCCCGCCTCAACGCAACCCACACCGCCTACGACGAATAACAACCCAAATAGCGCCTGCATTAGCAGGCGTTATTTTTTTGCATGGATGTGGTATAATACTTGTACTATGTTATGCAGGAAGCGATGTACAGTAGGAGCGTGTGCTCCCTAAGCGACCCTTTAAGCGGAGCAAGCGAGGAAAGTGCGCGTTCTGCCCCCGCCCGGAATTCACCGTTCAAGCGCAGCGCGTTTTGAATGGAGGGCGGTATTTAGGCAGAAAAGCGCACGGTCGCTTGCGGAGACGGGGTCGCGTGGGGGCACACGTAACGTATGTGGCTTCGGAAAGGACTATCCATGCGAATCGTTGTCGTGGGAGCGGGCAAGCTGGGGTATAGCATTGCGGAGCTGCTCTCCAATGAATCCTTTGACGTCGTCGTCATCGACCAGGACGAATCCCAGCTCGAGGCCGCCAAGAACACCCTCGACGTGCTCACCATCGCCGCCAACGGCGCCAGCCCCATCACCATGGACGAGCCCGACGTCAAGGGTGCCGACATCCTCATCGCCGTCACCGCCAGTGACGAGGTCAACATGGTGGCCTGCATCCTGGCAAAAAAGCATGGCATCAAGCACACCGTCGCCCGCATCCGCGACATCGAGTTCCTCGGAGAAGCCAAGGACTACCTGAAGGAAAACTTCGATATCGACGTCATGCTGAACCCTGAGTTCATCACCGCCAGCGAAATCAACCGCATCCTCATGACCCCCGCCGCCCTCGACGTGGAGGACTTCGCCCACGGCAAGATCCGCCTCTTCGAGACAAAGGTGCAGCGCCACTCGCCCCTGGCGAAAATCCCCCTGAAGGACATCAGCCTCCCGAAGGGGGTTCTCGCCGGCATGATATTCCGGGATCACCGCATGATCATCCCCCACGGCGACGACTGCCTGCTGCCCCATGACAATGCCTATTTCATCGGCATTCCCGAGGAAATCGAGAAATTCAGCAAGAACTTCGTCCAGCGGGACGCACGAAAGCTCCATCGGGTCGTCATCATCGGCGCCGGCCGCGCGGGCAGGGCCCTTGCCCCCATGCTGGAGAGGCAGGGCGTCCACGTGAAGGTCATCGACAAGGACCGGGAGCGGTGCCGCCTCATGGCAGAAAAGCTCGTGGACGGCATCGCCATATGCGGCGACGGCACGGACATCGACCTCCTCATCGAGGAGGGTATCGCCGAGGCGGACGTGGTGGTCTGCCTCACGGAGGACGACAAGCTGAACCTCATGCTGGCGCTCCTAGCCCGGCACCTGTCCAAGAGCAGCACAAAGACCGTCGTCCGCGTCTCCCGCAACGAATACGTGGAGCTCATGGAAAAGGTGGGCGTCGATATCGTTCTCTCCGCCCGGCTCCTCTCCGCCAGCGAGGTGCTGGCCTTCGCCCGCCGCGGCGGCGTCCGGAAGGTCTCCCTTCTCGAGGGCGCAAAGGCGGAGGCGGTGGAGGTCGTCATGCAGGAGGGGGCCCCGGCAGCAGGAAAGCCCCTCATGAGTGCCAATCTTCCCCGGGAATGCCTCGTCTGTGCCTACGTGCGGGACGGGGAGGCGGCCATCCCGAACGGCCACACGGTCCTCCTGCCAGGGGATCGCATCATCCTCTTCATCCAGATAAAATTCGCCCAGAAGGTCATGGCCTACTTCAAATAAACGGGGGAGTGTGCAGACGTCCCGGTCCCCGGGAGTGGTGTAGAGCACCCCAAAACGGGGGGCTCTTGCAAGGGTGGCGCACAAGAGCCCGCAGATGGACGTTTGGTCGTATCGCTTTGTCAAGCAGGGTATAGGGCGTGAAAGGAGGCGCAGGCGTGCATAGGCTGGAACACAAACGGATATTCTTTCGCCTTCTCGGCTGGACGCTGCTCCTAGCGTCCCTTTTCATGCTCCTGCCCTTTTTCTACGCAGCCTGCACAGTGGGGATGGGGAGAGCCCAAGCCTTTTTTCTGCCCACAGCGGCGGGGCTCCTGGCAGGGGGCCTCTGCCTCGCCCTAGCCGGGCGGGAGCGGCGGCCCGTGCAGGTGCTGGAGGGGGCCATCTATCTGGTGGTCGTCCTGCCAGTCCTCGCGGCCTTCGGCATGCTGCCGCTCCTCCTGACGGGGACGACGGACTCGGTGCTCGCCGCCTGGTTCGATGCGCTGTCGGCACTATCCACCACGGGGCTTTCCTGCCTCGAGCTCTCCTACGCGTCGAATCCGCCGCTTCTCCTGTGGCACAGCCTCATGAGCTGGCTTGGCGGCCTACTCTTTATCCTGACCCTCGTCACCGTGCTGCCTCAGGTCTCCGGCTGCTTCGGCCTGACGCTCTCTGCCCGCCAGCGGGTTCACTTCAGCCCCGTCTGGAACAAGATGCGCGCCTCCGCCCTCCATGGGGCGGCAATTTATGGGCTCTTGACGGGCATTTCGGCTCTGAGCTATGGCCTCGCTGGGCTCCCTGCCTTCGACTCTATCATCCGCGCCCTTGTGACCCTCTCCTCCGGCGGGGCAGGGCTTGCCGGCTTCTTCGGAGCCGAGAGTGACGGGGTGCTTCTCGCCGGCATCTTCTCCATGACGCTCGCCGGCTGCAATATCCTGCTCTTCTGGCAGGCCTTCCACCTGCGCCGCCTTTCCCTTCTGACAGGGGATGCGGAGCTTCGCCTCTTCCTCGGGGTGCTCTGCGCAGCAGGTCTTGCCATAGCCCTCTCCCTTTTCCATAGCGGTCTCACGGGGGAGAGCGCACTCCTGCAGGGCTTCTTTGCCGCAGCCTCCTTCCTGACGACCACCGGCTTCGTCGCCGATAGCCCCGGCGACTGGCCACCCTTCGTCCGCTTCCTCCTGCTCCTCCTGGCCTTCGCCGGCGGCTCCATCGGCGCAGCCGGCGGCGGCCTGAAGCTCGTGCGCATCCTAGTCCTTGCTCGCCTCGCCGCCCTCGAGGTGCGCCGCACCCTCCACCCCCACATGGTCGTGAGCCTCACCATCGACGGTGTCACCGTCTCCCCAAAGATCCGCCAGCGCATCCTCGTCTTCTTCTTCCTCTACGTCCTGACCTTCGCCGCCAGCGCCCTCATTCTGTCCCTGGCTGGCACCAGCCTCATGACCTCCATGGGCCTGGCCGCCGGAGCCATGACCAGCGCCGGCGCCACCGCCCAACTCTTCGGCCCCATAGACGTAGCCATCCTTCCGGCCTGGGCAAAGCTCTTTCTGACCGTCCTCATGGTGCTAGGAAGAATCGAAATCTTTTCTGCGCTTATTTTGATAGACCAGCTGATTCGTCTGGCAAAGCGGCATTGGTAAAGTAACGGCGCACTGATAGCGTAGGGACGTGTACCCCCTAAGCGAACCTTTAAGGGGAGCAGTCGAGGAAAGTGCGCGTTCTGCCCCGCCCGGAATTCACCGTTCAAGCGTAGCGCGTTTTGAATGGAGGGCGGTAATTAAGCAGAAAAGCGCACGGTCGACTGCGGACCGGGTGAGTGTGGGGGTACACGTTTCGCACGCAGTTTCGAGATTCCTAAATTGTTGTTGGTATGGTGTTTTAAGAGGAGAAAGGAGGGGAGCATGAACCGTTCGATTATCTTCTATGTATTGGGCAAGCTCGTCCTTGCGGAGACGGCGATTCTTGCTGTCCCTCTCACCCTTGCCCTCGCCTGGGACGAGCCAAGCGCCGGCGCCCTCTTCCTTTCCGTCCTTATCGCCGGAGGCACCGGCTTTCTCCTTCAGCGCAGCGGCCGCTACACCGATGCCCCCCTCACCAAGCGCGACGGCATCGCCATCACCGGCTTTGGCTGGATGGTCGCCACCGCCCTCGGCATGCTTCCCTACCTCCTCGGCGGCTACCTCCCGCCCCTTGACGCACTCTTCGAGAGCATCTCCGGCTTCACCGGCACCGGCGCCACCGTCATCGAGGTCCTGGAGCCCCTGCCGCAGAGCATCCTTTTCTGGCGCATGATGACCCACTGGTTCGGCGGCCTCGGCATCATCGTCATATTCATCGCGCTCCTGCCCCAGACCGGCCAGAGCACCATCTACATGTACAACGCCGAGACGACCGGGGCAGGGGACGGGCGCATGCTTCCGCGCCTCCAGGGCATGACGAAGGTGCTCTTCTCCATGTACATCGCCTTCACCCTCGTCGCCACCCTCGTCTACCTCCTCTGCGGCCTCTCCCTCTGGGATGCCGTGACCCACGCCATGAGCACCATCGGCGCCGGCGGCTTCTCCACCCATAGCACCAGCGCCGCCCACTTTGACAGCATCCCCCTAGAGGTCTCCATGACCTTCTTCATGATCCTCGCCGGCGGCAACTTCGGCCTCTACTATCGCGTCTGGACAAAGGGCCTCGCGAGCCTCTGGAAAAACACGGAGTTTCGCTGGTACATCGCCATCCTCGCCCTCGCCACCATCCTCGTGACGGCAGATCTCTCCCTCTCCATGGGCCTTCGCCCGGGAGACGCTCTGCGCTTTGCCAGCTTTCAGACCGGGTCGCTGGCGACGACGGGCTTTGTGTCGGCGGACTTCGACCTCTGGCCCGCCTTCTCCAAGGGCATCCTCATCGCCCTCATGATCAGCGGCGGCTGCGCCGGCGGGGCAGCAGGGGGCGTGAAGGTGGCCCGGGTCGTCCTCCTGGTGAAGAACGCCTGCGCCGTCGTCCATCAGAAGCTCAGTCCCCGACAGCTGGAGGCCGTCCGCATGAATGGGAGCATCGTGCCCCAGGAAAAGCTGGCGGCGACACAGGTATTTTTCTTTCTCTACATCTTCTTTACCCTCGTATTCGCCCTGCTGCTCACGGCGGATGGCCTCCGGGTATTCGACGCCTTCACCATCAGCGTCACCACCCTCGGCAACGTGGGCCCCGCCTTCGGCATCGCCGGCGCCACAGGCACCTACGCACCCCTTTCCGACTTCGCCAAGTCCCTCCTTTGCGTAGAAATGCTCCTGGGCCGCCTGGAGCTCTTTACCCTCCTCGCCATGGCGACCCCGGACTTCTGGCGGGTAAAGGGAAGATGGTAGGATTGCTAGAAATGCAGGAACATGATAGGATAGAGCAAAATGGACAAGTGTCTATCGTTTGGAAAGGTGCTTTATGAAAATCGAGGAGCTCTTTAATCAGCATAGGGAAAAGCTAGGGGAGACGGATCTCATCATTTGGAAATATATCCTCAGGAATCGGCAGGCGGTGCGGCGGATCTCGATCCATGAGCTTGCAAGGGCCTGCGCCGTGTCCTCCACGACGGTGGTGCGCTTTGCCCAGAAGCTGGGCTTCGATGGCTTCGGCGAGCTAAAGGCCGTCCTCAAGATGGAGGAGGCGGTGCCAGAATCCTACCAGGAGAACGTCATCGAGGATCTGCGGGCCTTCTACGGCAAGACGGAGGAGCGCATCTTCTCCAGGGACTTCGACCCGGCCAGCCGCCTCGTCCACGAGGCGAACCGCATCTTCACCTTCGCCTCGGGCTTCGTCCAGGCAAATGTCACGAGGGAGCTGGCGCGGCTCTTCTTCTACGACAATGTGCTGCTCTACGACATCCCCGCGAGGGAGGAGTTCTACTCCATCCTCCAGAATGTGACGCGGGACGATCTCTTCATCTTCGTGTCGCTGTCCGGCGAGACTCCGAACGTGACGGAGTTCGCCCGGGAGCTGAAGCTCCGGGACGTGCCCCTCATCTCCATCACGAAGCTCCACGACAATACGCTCGCCAGCCTCTCCACGGTGAACCTCTACGTGTCGCCGGCGGAGTTCCCCCTCTACGAAAAGGCCGACGGCCACGCCCCCTTCAAGTCCATGATGCCTTACTTCCTCCTGGTGGAGGTCTGGTACGTGAAGTACCGCATGTACCTAAACCAGATGGCAGCAGAGCAACGGGAGGGCGCCGAGAAGGAGCTTGTGGACGAGTGACGTTCTTGTTTTCCTTGCATTTTCTTCTATTTTAGTATACTATAAACAGTGTTTATTGTTATATCTTAGGAGGAAACTGTATGGAAATGGTTTTGGGGCTCATTGTCCTTCTGGCCTGCCTTGTGGTGGGCGTGCGTCATGGGGGCATCGGGCTGGCTGTCATCAGTGGCATCGGCCTTGTCATCTTTACGTTTGTATTCGGCTATAAGCCGGGCGTGCCGCCCATCGGCGTCATGCTGACGATCCTGGCGGTCGTGACCTGCGCGGGCTTCCTACAGACCTCGGGCGGCCTCACGGTCATGCTGAAGTACGCGGAGCGGTTCCTCAGGAGCAATCCGAAGCGGGTGACGATATACGCGCCGCTCACCACCTGGTTTTTGACGGTGCTCTGCGGCACGGGCCACGTGGTCTACACCATGTTCCCCATCATCTACGATATCGCCATCAAGGAGAATATCCGCCCGGAGCGGCCCATGGCCGTGTCCTCCGTGGCCTCCCAGATGGGCATCTGCGCGTCGCCGGTGTCGGTGGCTGTCGTGTCCATCATCGGCTTTATGGCGGCGGCAGGCCACACCTACACGGTGCTGCAGATTCTCTCGATCTCCATTCCAGCCACATTTTGCGGTGTCCTCTGCGCGGCGCTCTGGTCCTATCGCCGCGGCAAGGATCTCGACAAGGATGAGGCCTTCCAGGAGTTCATCAAGGACCCGGAGAACCGGGAGTATGTCTACGGCGAGAATGAGTCCCTCATGAATACGGAACTCCCGAAGAGCTACTACCATGCCATGTTCATCTTCTTCGGCGGCATCCTCGTCATCGCGCTGCTGGGCAACTTCCAGTCGCTCTTGCCGCACTTCCCGGATGCAAAGGGCGTCATGAAGGCCATCTCCATGACGGACGTCATCCAGATGGCGATGCTTCTGGTGGCGGCCGTCATCCTCCTCGCCTGCCATGTGCGGGCGAAGGATGTGGGCAACAGCCAGGTATTCCGGGCGGGCATCGTGGCCCTCGTATCAGTGTACGGCGTCGCTTGGATGGCGGATACCTACTTCATGAACCACATTGCCTTCCTGAAGGAGTGGCTGGGGTCGGCTGTGACGGCGTATCCCTGGGCGTATGCGATTTTCGCGTTCCTCACGTCGAAGCTGGTGAATTCGCAGGCAGCGGCCATCGCCATTGTGGTGCCGCTGGCGCTGTCGGTGGGGCTGGATCCGGTGCTGATCCTGTCCTTTATCTCGGCCTGCTATGGCTATTTCTTCCTGCCGACGTACCCGTCGGATCTGGCCTGCATCGGGTTTGACCGGTCGGGCACGACGCGCATCGGCAAATACATCCTGAATCACAGCTTCATGATCCCAGGGCTCATCGGCGTCATTTCTGGCTGCTGCGTGGGCTACGTCATCGCCCATATCATCCTGTAAAGGGCGGCTTTTATCCCGTCCAGAAGCCCGGTAACATCCTCCTCGCAGACTCCCCCTTGCCCTTCGGGCATTCCCCCTCTGGAGGGGGACGAGGCTAGACTAAGGCTTTTTGCAATGGGTTGATACAATGGGGAAAGCAGATGGGATGTATGTGTACGTAGTGTGTTGCAATCCATTGCGACCACGGGAGGCTTGCTTGCCTCCCTCTAGAGGGAGGTGGCGCGCGCAGCGCGACGGAGGGAGTCCTGCTGCTGGTGGTAACGGTTCAGCACTAGCGTGAGTTTTGGGGCGGTGATGGCTTTTTATGCATCACCGCTCTTTCTTTTTATAAGGAGGCGAAGCTATATGGAATATTCCCAGAGCACGGAGCAGCGGCAGGAGCTTCGGATGACGGCGGAGCTGCAGCAGGCCATTGAGATCCTTGGTATGACGACGGACGAGCTTCGCCTCCGCATCGAGTCGGAGTATCTGGAGAATCCGGCCCTCGAGATCGAGGAGGGTGAGTATGAGCCGGTGTCTGTCCTGCGGCGAGAGGCGGCAGCTGAGGGAGGGAATCTCCGGGCGGGGGAGGAGAGCCTTTATGATGTGCTGCTTTCCCAGGCAGGCGTGGCCTTTCGCGACGCGGAGGAGCTTCGCATTGCCCGGTTCCTCATCGGCTGCATCGATGGCAGCGGGTATCTTGCCATAGCGCTATCGGATGCGGCAGACGCTCTCGGCGTGACGGATGCGGCAGCGCTCTCCGTGCTCCAGCGCATCCAGCACTTTGACCCGCTGGGCGTGGGGGCGCGGGACCTTCGGGAGTGCCTGCTGCTTCAGGCCCGGGAGAAGGGGGCATCGGAGCTCGTCTGCCGGCTCATCGAGTCCCAGCTTGAGAATCTGGCAGCGGGGCGGATTCCATCCATCGCAAAGGCTCTGGGGGTCACAAACCGGGAGGTGCAGGAGGCGGCGGACTTTCTGCGGACGCTCTCTCCCAGGCCCGGTGCGGCCTACGGCGAGGGGGAGCCGGTGGGGATGACGCCGGATCTGCGGGTGCGGGAGACGGAGGGAGGCCCCGTGCTGGAGCTCCTTTCAGCGGGGGTGCCCGATCTCCGGCTGGCGGAGGGGGCGAAGACGCCCCTTCCCGATGCGGCAGCAAAGGCTTATATGACAGAGCGGGTGCGCTCGGCCCAGTGGCTTATCAAAGCCATCGACCAGCGGAAAAAGACCCTCAGGCGTATCGTGGAGGCGGTGCTCATGCGCCAGCCGGAGCTCCTCCAGCGGGGGCGGGCGGCCCTTCGGCCCATGGGCATGGCGGAGATTGCCGAGGCGGCCGGCGTCCACGAGTCCACCGTGAGCCGGGCCGTCCGAGGGAAATACATCGAGTTCCCCTGGGGCGTACTGCCCCTCCGGAGCTTCTTCACGGCAGAGCTCTCTGGCGGCACCTCCGCCGCCGCGGCAAAGGAGGCAATCCGCCGCCTCGTGGGGGAGGAGGACGCGAAAAAGCCCCTGTCTGACAGCGCCCTCGCGGAACGGCTGGCGGCAGAGGGGATACAGCTTTCCCGCAGAGCCGTGGCAAAGTACCGGGAGCAGCTGGGGATTGCTGCGGCCGCAAAACGAAAAAGATATTGAAGTTCAAATCGTAGTGTGCTATACTAATAACAGAATTCGACAAGGTCATAGATCGACCCAAAAAAAACACCCCATCGGCTGGTTACCAATGGGGTGTTTTTTTGCGGCTGGTTACGCCGCGTCCTGCTGGTGCCACGTGGCAGCGACTCCTACTGCCCCAGCATCTGCAAAATCAGCGTCCCGAGGATGCTCCCGAGAATGCTGATAAGCAGGGAGAGTACAAATTCGACAAGACTCATAGAATCGACCTCCTCTCCTGCCGGTTTGGGCTGGTGAGGCCGTGGCACATCTAGTATAGCATAAAATAGAGAGAAATCGATAGAAGACGACGAAAGAAAGGCGTGAAAGGGCCGGCTTTCGTCTTTTTTTTGCGATTATCCCGGGAAATCTCCCAAAAGCCTTGCAAACGGCGGAAAAGATGGTATCATAAACGTGAAAAAGGTAACTTGCACTTCATCATAAATAAGTGATAATTTTCACACTCCTAGGAGGATGTATCATGGCAGAAAAACCGCGTATCGTCATCGTCGGCGCCGGCTTCGGTGGCATGAAGCTGGCCGAGCTCTTGGCGAAGGAGGATGTCTCCGTCACCATCATCGACCGGCACAACTTCACCCTCTTCCAGCCCCTGCTCTATCAGGTTTCCACCTCCATGCTCTCCACGGATGAGATTGCATACCCCATCCGCGCGGCCTTCCGCAAATACCCCAATGTGGAGCTCTTCATGGCGAAGGCCCAAGGCGTCGACCAGGAGCGGAAGGTGGTCCTGACGAACCACGGGGAGGTTCCCTACGACTATGTGGTTCTCGCCGCCGGCGCCACCACGAACTTCTTCGGTATGAAAAACCTGGAGGAGCACTGCTTCGCCATGAAGTCCCTCCAGGAGGCCCTCCACATCCGCAACCACGTGCTCCACATGTTCGAGCGGGCGGAGAAGCACCAGGACGATGAGGAAATGCGCCGCCGCATGCTCACCTTTGTCATCGTGGGCGGTGGCCCCACGGGCATCGAGGAGGCGGGCGCCATCGTGGAGCTCATCGGCATCCAGAAGAAGGAGCTCCACAACCTGGACTTCTCCGAGGTCAGCGTGAAGCTCATCGAGGCCACGCCCCACGTGCTCCCCATGATGGCGGAGAACCTCCAGGAGTACGCGGTGAATGTCCTGAAGAAAAAGGGCGTGGATGTCATGCTCTCCACCCAGGTGGTGGACTACGACGGCGACGACCTGAAGCTCAAGGACGGCACAATCATCCCCACCCGCACGGTCATCTGGGCGGCGGGGGTCAAGGCCGTCCCCTTCATCGCCAACTGCGGTGGCGAGGTGGACAGGGCCGGCCGCATCATCGTGGAGGAGAACCTCCTGGCGAAGGGGAGCGACTCCCTCTTTGCCATCGGTGACTGCGCCAGCTTCTGCCACGGCACGGAGCGTCCGCTGCCGACGGTGGCACCGGTGGCGACCCAGGGGGCTGAGGTGGCCTATCGGAACATTATGAAGAAAATCCGGGGCGACGAGAATCTGGAGGCCTTCCACTATGTGGACCACGGCGCCATGGCCACCATCGGCCGGGGCGAGGCCGTGGTCAATAAGACGAGCCTCAATCCCCAGCTCACGGGCTTCATCGCCTGGTGCGCCTGGATGTTCGTCCACCTGGCACGTCTCACCAGCACCCACACGAAGCTCACGGTGGCCATCAAGTGGGGCTGGAACCTCCTTTCCGGCATCCGCCTGGGCCGCATCATCACGAATATCAAGCTCGGCGAAGAATAAGCCAAGCAGTCCTCAGAGCTCCGTGAAGCGTTGAGAGACGCACTGCTCGGCAAGGGGCTGTTTCCCGTGGATTTGCCATGGGAAACAGCCCCTTTTTTGCGAAAGCCTAGGGATTTATAGAATGCCCTTGGTGAAAAATCAGCCAGATTTCTTTCAGTCAAAGGAGGAGTTTTGCCCCTTGTAGAGAATACTATACAAGGAGCCAAGAGGCATATTCCTGCTTTTCTGCTCGGTACGAGCATACGGACAGGATTCGTCGTATCGCGCCGGAATCTTATTTATCCATAGGAGGAATCACTATGAAGCTAAAGCCGAAGATGATGCTGGGGATAGGCGTCCCCCTCGTCATCACATTCATCGTCATGGCTGCCATCATCTACTCGATGGCAAGCTCTGCCCTGTCGGAGAAGACCCAGACAGGACTGGAGGAGATGGCCTCCCACTATGCCTCGGATATTGACGGCATCGTGCGCTCCGATATGGCCACGATGGATGCCGTCACCGTCGGCTGGGAGGGCTCCATGCCGGAGGGCGATGCGCTCCACGAGCAGCTCGTCTCCCTCGTAAAGGCGGACAACGGCCTTACCAGCTACTTCATCGGCCGTCCGGACAAGTCCAGCGTGGGCGACACGCCCCTGCCGGCGGACTTCGACCCCACGACCCGCGGCTGGTACAAGGATGCCATCGCCCATGACGGCGTCCGCATCTCCGAGGCCTACAAGACGGCAAACGGCAACACGGCCGTGTCCCTGAGCCAGGCTGTGAAGAAGAACGGCCAGGTCATCGCCGTGGCCGGCGCCGACATCTCCCTGGACGAGATCAAGAAGGATCTCGAGAGCGCGAAGGTGGGCGAAACTGGTGCCATCTTCCTCCTGGGACCCAAGGGCGAGTACATCTACCATCAGAAGTTCACCATTGACGACAAGCTTACAGAGATGGATGGCGGCAAGTACAAGGATCTTGCCGGCCAGCTCATGGCTGGCAAGCTCGTGGCCTTCGAGGCGGAGTTCCAGGGCACGGAGAAATTCTTTGCCGCAGCACCTGTGGGCTCTACGGGCTGGACCGTCGTTGTGGCAGATCCGAAGGAGGATGCCTTTGCGGCCGTCTCCCGCATGTCCACGATCATCACGATTATCTGCATCCTCGCCATCATCATCCTCTCGGTCATCGTCTACGTCATGCTGACGAAGGTCATCACCCCCATCACCATGCTCTCAAATACGGCAGAGAAGGTGGCAAATGGCGACCTCTCCGTGCGTCTGCCGCAGTCTCCTCTCTCCGATGAGATCGGCACGCTTCAGAACAACTGCGTGAAGATGATCGACTTCCTGCGGGATATGGTGTCGAATACAGGCAAGGCGGCCGACCAGGTGTCCTCCTCCTCCGAGGAGCTCACGGCCAGCGCCGGCCAGACGGCCCAGGCCTCCCAGTCGGCAGCTGAGTCCGTCGTCAATATCGCCGAGCAGTCGGCCGAGCAGCTCGATCTCGTGGATAAGGCGACCACGACGGTCACGGGCATGAATGACCAGATGACGACGGTCATGGGTGCTGTGAACGCCGTCACCGAGTCCGCTGCCTCCACCCAGAAGGCCACGAAGGAAGGCCGCGCGGTCCTCGACAAGGTCATCGAGGGCGTCGATGGCCTCGCCCGGGGCGCTGTCAACGTGGGCGGTGCTGTCCAGGCCCTCTACGACGGCTCCAAGAACATCGCGGAGATCAACAAGACCGTCACGGATATCGCCGGCCAGACGAAGCTCCTGGCACTGAACGCCGCCATCGAGGCAGCCCGCGCCGGCGAGCAGGGACGCGGCTTCGCCGTCGTCGCCGACGAGGTGAGAAAGCTCGCCGAGGAGTCCGAGTCCGCAGCCCAGGAGATCAACGGCGTCATCCAGAAGAACGCCGACGAGATCCAGAAGGCATTCGATCTCACGAAGAACCAGCAGGCCGATGTCAAGGAGAACGTGGCCCAGGTCCAGGAGGCTGGCGACAAATTCGACAGCATCGCGGGCCTCATTGAGAGCCTGACGAAGGACATCGAGAAGATCGCGCACATCAGTGCTCAGATCCAGAAGGACTGCACCACCACCGTCGAGGAGGTGGGCAAGATCCGCGAGGCCTCCGGCTCCGTCCAGCAGAAGGCCACGGACGTGTCCGCAGTCTCCGAGCAGCAGGCAGCCTCCACAGAGGAAATCGCCGCGGCCAGCCACACGCTGGCCGAGCTCGCCCAGCAGCTCCAGGACGGCGTGAAGAAGTTCAAGCTGAAATAAGCAAAGCCAAGCAAAGGAAATACACCATGGAGAAAATCTCTGTGGTGTATTTTTATGGAGATGTCGCACGTCCATCAGTCGTATCACATCTTTCTCGCAGACTCCCCCTGACCCTTCGGGCCATCCCCCTCGGGAGGGGGACGAGGCAGGACTCAGCAGGTCGCAATGGCATGATATGATGGCGAAAGCTGGCAGGACGTAGGAGTTTATGAGTAGCTGCAATCCATTGTGAGAGTGGGAGACTTGCTGACCTCCCTCCTGAGGGAGGTGGCGCGCGTAGCGCGTCGGAGGGAGTCTCCGAGATGGATGTAAACGGACGTATGGACGTGCCAAGAATCTGGGGGGAGGTGGCGGTTAGTCCTCCATTTCGGTGGAGAACTTATATGAATAAGAAAAATTTTTTAGTTGCCTAGGAGGAATTTCCCGGATTGTAGCGAAATAGAATCTAGTATCAAACTACAAAATGCCGTGCCAAGGAAGGTGCGGCTGCAAGAATAGGGGAGGTTATTTTATGAAGCTCAAACCGAAGATGATGCTGGGCATCGGGATTCCGCTCCTTGTCACCTTCATCATCATGGGCGCAATCATTTACTCTATGGCAAGCTCTGCCCTGAAGACCGTCACGGAGACGGCCCTCGAGGAGCTGGGCTCCCACTACTCCGAATCCATCAATGGCATTGTCTCTGCGGACCAGGCCATCATGGACTCCGTCGCCGCCAGCTGGTCGGAAAGCCTGCCAGCAGGCGACGCGCTCCAGAACGAGGTCAACTCCCTCGCCAAGACCAGCAAGGGCGTCGCCTCCGTCTATGTGGGCCTGCCCGATGGCAGCTACAAGTCCAGCAGCCAGATGCCTGCGGGCTACGATCCCCGCCCCCGGCCCTGGTATAAGGATGCCATAGCGAACACGGGCAAGGTGGTCGTCTCCAACGGCTACAAGGCTGCCTCCAACGGCAAGGCCGTCATCACCCTTTCCCGCACCATTGAGCGGAATGGCGAGGTCATCGCCGTCCTCGGTGCCAACATCGATCTCGACCTCATCGCCCAGACCCTGAAGGACGTGAAGGTGGGCGAGACCGGTGCCCTCTTCGTCATCGGCCGGGAGAGCGAGTACATCTACCACACGAAGTTCACCATCGATGACAAGCTCTCAGAGCTCGATGGCGGTGCCTACAAGGATCTTGCCAAGCGCTTCATGACGGGCAAGCAGGAGCACTTCGAGGAGAACTTCCAGGGCGCTGACAAATTCTTCGCCGCAACCCCGGTGGGCTCCACGGGCTGGACCATTGTCGTCGCCGACCCGAAGGATGATGCCTATGCAGCCGTTACCCACATGGCTACCATCATCTTCATCATCTGCGTCCTGGCCCTCATCATCCTTTCTGCCATCGTCTACGTGATGCTCACGCGGGTCATCAATCCCATCACGATGCTCTCGAATACGGCAGAGAAGGTGGCAAATGGCGATCTCTCCGTCCATCTCCCCCAGTCGCCTCTCTCGGATGAAATCGGCACGCTCCAGAACAACTGCGTGAAGATGATCGACTTCCTGCGGGATATGGTGTCGAATACCGGCAAGGCCGCCGACCAGGTCAGCGCTTCCTCCGAGGAGCTTACTGCAAGCGCCGGCCAGACGGCCCAGGCCTCCCAGTCGGCAGCCGAGTCTGTCGTCAATATCGCCGAGCAGTCCGCCGAGCAGCTCGATCTCGTGGATAAGGCGACCACGACGGTCACGGGCATGAATG
>CAMCRT010000018.1 GCA_945877355.1 uncultured Mitsuokella sp.
ATATGCAGTTTTCAAAGAACTTTGGGTATTTTGCATGTGGGAAGTTTGAGTTATAGACCTATATTTATCTCTTTTCTCTTAGGATATTCCTTGTTAATTTCAAAAATACCATAGTCATGAAAAAAGGATGCTACTAAAGCTCTCCTTTTTCAATATGAATAGAATACGTGTTTCTGACTACAGGTGGGATCTTTTCCTCGATATAGGCGGCGAAATCATCCCGACTTTCCCACCTGGAAATCGCGAGACCCTATGTGCCACAATCCCACAGGGTCTCTTTTTGCAGAATAAAAGCAAGGACTTTCTTGAAAATCCTTGCTTCAAAGTGGCTTATGAGAACTATTTTCTTCGAACAAAACGACAAAGTCGGGTAGATGACACCGATGGCGATGACGATATCCAACGGCCCCACAGCCTTGCGAATCCAACCCATAAGAAAACTCCATTCCACCTAGTAGTCACGTTGCCTATAATACTACTAGAGAATGAAGTTTTTCTCAAGGAGTTATTTAATTTTTAGGTTTCGGGCATTGTCATTCTTCGTAATGCCCACGGCATGAGGCAATAAGAAGTGACCAAAGCTTCTCCATTACTCAGTCCTCAATCAGTTCATGTGGTTGTCCCTTCCCCTCATGCAGCTGGGCGAAGGCATGGCCGAGCTTAGCAAGATAGCGGGCGTTCTGGATTTCTTTTTCCATCTCATTATATCGGTCGATACTCATGACAACAACATTTCGACCGGATTTCCGCGTCACAATGACGGCCTCCCCGTGATCTGTTGCCAAGTCGCAGTAATTCTTGAAGTTGTTCCGCATGGTCGTATAATTAACAGCAACCACAGCAATCATCCCCTTTAAAATCCAATTTCCTGTACATAAAATTGTACAGGGAATTGAGACTTTTGTCAATGTAAATGAGGTGTGCAAATTTACGTCTCTAAGCCTCCTGCACGTAGAAGGGTAAGTAGTGCTGAGCACGGGACAAATTGTCGGAAATATGCTAGAATACCATTCATGAGGTGAGAAAAATGAACAACATGAAAACAGATAGAATATGCATCGCACTCCTCTGCGGGGCAGCACTCCTCCTCGCCCCCGCAGCCACGAGTGCAAACGAAGCAAGCACGCAAGACACAAGTAGTGAAGTGAGTGCGACGAGCACAACGAACACAGCTGACGCAACGACCACGCTGAGCAAGGCAAGCGACAAAAGCGCAAAAGAGCAGGACACCAGCGCGAAAGAAAGTGCCTCGGCTGCAACGGCGGCAGACAGCGACAAAGCCTGGGAGCTGGAGGCCGAGTACCTCCACGGCTCCTCCTTCAAAAATCGCCGCGTCAACGTCTACAACCTCCACTACTTCCAGAAGGGCAAGGATATCGGGAAAGGATTCTCCCTCTCCTACGGCGGTACGCTCCAGCGGGCCACGGGGGAAAACGCTACCGCAGAGCACAAGGACATCTACGGTAACGCCAGCGCCGTCGGCCTCGGCCCCGCCGTCCTGCTCCGCTACGAATACCCCATCTCCGGGCGCCTCACCGGCTCGATTGACGCCACAGGCTCCCTGCTTTTCTACAACGAAGCCCATCCCTACGACGGACGCGCCTATGGCTTCCTCTGGCGCATCGGCCCCCGTTTCTCCTACCACTATACAGACAAAGACGCCATCACCATCGGCTGGTCCTTCCACCACTCCTCCAACGGCATGCACAGCCACAACCCCGGCTACAACGGCAACGGCCTCCTGCTAGCCTACACCCACGGCTTCTGATGAGCTTTTCTCTTTTGGTCTTGTTTTCTCGCAATTTCGATGATATACTTAAAGCAGAAAAAGAAGGCCCATCAGCGTAGCGAGAACTGGCCTTTCTACCCTTCTCGGGGTGCGCCTTCTCGGCCTGCGGATGAAACGATGTCAGTACGTTTCCCTATTCTGCAGGCTTCTCCCAAATAGAAGCATCGGCTCTCCTACGACGCGTTTGTGTAGACGTAGGAGCAGTAGACACGGTGGAATCAAATCCTTCCCCGCGTTCACTCGATGCTTCTTTTTTCTTGAATCTCATTCCTCTGTCTTTTGATGGCACTTAGCAACAGAACTATATTTTGTGTTGTATTCTTCTTCCTTCAGTGATACGCTATCTACAAGAGAATTGTTCTTCCCCTTGACGATCTGAGAAGCCGATGCCACCATTTTATCGACTTCTTGCGAAAGGGTGCCGTCGGTGGTAGCAGCAGGCGGAGTCGCGTTCCCGTCAAAGAACAATTCTCCCTTTTATTTTCACTGTCTTTGCATGAAAATACTATCGCTTTCTTTTGTTCCTTGTGCTACACTAAAAGCGGAAGGTCATCTGGCTTATCGGATGTAGAGAAACCCCCACGAGCATCGGCTCCAACGGTATTTGCCGACGTGGAGACCGCGCCAGCGTTGGACTTGGCGGCAGCATCTAAGCTCGGGCTGCTATAGGTCGGATAGTCTTTCAAAAAGAGGAATCTCGCAGGGCCGGAATGCCGCTTCTTGCTCAGATGCTTGCGCCGAATATACAGAGATTCCTCTATTTTTGTGCCTCCAAAGGCTAAATCCTTTGCTCATTCTATTACCGTCCTTTCTGCCATTCATCGTGTAAGCTTCAATTGAAGAATTTCTTATCTCATTATACCCTTCTTTGCTCTCGGTGCTATACTAAAAGCAAAGAAGGCACATGGATGGACGGAGATTCCGAGGGCCCGTGAGGGATTCTGGTTCCGTAGATGCGGATGTGCCTTCTTTTTCTTGTCCAGCAGCCTCCTCAAGGGAGTCTGCCCTATGCCAGACAGACTTTGATATCTTTTATCTAACCAGTCGTTTGAGCCCGTCCGTCAGTCGTGTGACATCTTTCTCGCAGACTCCCCCTTGCCCTGCGGGCGTTCCCCCTCGGGAGGGGGACGAGGCAAAACGCACCAGCTCGCAATGGAAAAAGAGTATGGAGAAAAAGTTAGCAGCTTTTTGAGCATCATGCCCTGTCCCCTAGTTCATTGAAACATCATCCTTCTAGACTCCCCTTGCCCTGTGGACGTTCCCCATCTGGAAGTGGACGAGGCAAAACGCACCAGCTCGCAAGAGAAAGGGAGTATGGATGGAACGGTTGGCAAGGCATTTGAGCCTGCTAGTCATGACAATCCATTGCATAGCTCAGGAGTCTTGCTTGCCTCCCTCTGGAGGGAGGTGGCACGCGAAGCGTGACGGAGGGAGTCTTGATGCTGGCAGCTGCAATATAACGCAAAAAGCGGGCTATGGATGTATTTTCCATAGCCCGCTTCGCTGCTTCTTATTCAGTTATATGCCTTGCCACGTAATCAGTCCGCAAGGATATTCTGACGTGCCTCGTAGTCCGTTAGCGTCTTGTCGGCCTTTCCCAGAAGGTCCTTTGCGGCTTTTAGCTGCAGGTCCACTTGCTCGTAGGAAGTGCCGCCGAGAGAATTGCGGTTTTTTACGCAGGTCTCGGGGCGGATGGCTTCCTTTACGTCCTCCTCAAATAGTGGCGAGAGGCGTTTGAAGTCGGCATAGCTCAGGTCCTCAAGGTAGATGCCTCGCTCGATGCACTCGTGGACAGCGTTTCCTGCCACGGCGTGGGCCTTGCGGAAGGGCATGCCCTTCTTCACGAGGTAGTCCGCCAGATCCGTCGCATTGGAGAAGTCCTCCGTGACGGCTCGGCGCATGACCTCTTCCCGTACCTTCATGCCCCGGATGAGCTGAGCATAGACGGCCAGGCTGAACTTCACCGTGTCGATGGCATCGAAGATGCCCTCCTTGTCCTCCTGTAGGTCCTTGTTGTAGGCCAGGGGCAGGCCCTTCACGGTGGTGAGCATGGCCATGAGGTGGCCGATGACGCGGCCCGTCTTGCCCCGGACGAGCTCGGAGACATCCGGGTTTTTCTTCTGGGGCATCATGGAGGAACCGGTGCAGTGGGCGTCATCCAGCTCCACGAAGGAGAACTCGCGGCTGCACCAGAGGATGGTCTCCTCCGACAGACGGGAGAGGTGCACCATGAGGATGGAGGCCGCCGACAGGAACTCCATGATGTAGTCCCGATCGCTGACGGCATCCAGGCTGTTGGTGTAGATAGCGTCGAAGTGGAGCGCCTCCTGCACCATTTTCCGGTCGATGGGGAACGTGGTGCCCGCGAGGGCCCCGGCGCCCAGGGGCATGATATCCGCCCGGCGATAGACGCCGGCGAAGCGCTCAAAGTCCCTGGCCAGCATGGAGAAGTAGGCCAGCAGATGGTGGGCAAAGAGGATGGGCTGGGCCCGCTGGAGGTGGGTGTAGCCCGGCATGATGACATCCTTGTTCTTCTCCGCCGTCTCGATGAGGGCCTGCTGAAGATTTTTGATTTCCTTCTGGACGGCCACCACCTCGCGGCGGATGTAGAGATGGGTGTCGAGGGCCACCTGGTCATTGCGGCTGCGGGCCGTATGGAGACGGCCCCCCGCATCGCCGATGGCATCCGTCAGGCGCTTCTCGATGTTCATGTGAATATCCTCGAGGTCCACGGAGAAGTCAAACTTCCCCGCCTCGATATCCGCGAGAATCTCCTTTAGCCCTCTGACAATCTTCTCCGCGTCGTCCTCGCTGATGATGCCGCACTTGGCGAGCATCCTGGCGTGGGCGATGGAGCCTGCGATGTCCTCGTGGTACATGCGCTTGTCGAAGCCGATGGAGGCCTGGAACTCGTTTATCATCTCATCGGTGGATTTGGCGAACCGGCCGCCCCACATTGCCTCGCTCACTTCGTCTTCTCCTGCATGAGGGCGCGGACCTTGAGCGGCAGGCCAAAGAGGTTGATGAAGCCGGTGGCGTCTGCCTGGTTGTATACATCGTCATGCTCGAAGGTGACGAATTCCTGGCTGTAGAGGGAATAGGGGCTCTTGGAGCCGGCGGAAATGATGTTGCCCTTGTAGAGCTTGAGCTTCACCTCGCCGGTGACGGTCTCCTGGGTGCTGTCCACGAAGGCGGACAGGGCCTCGCGAAGCTGGCAGAACCACATGCCGTCGTAGACGAGCTCGCCGAAGCGGATGGCGGCCTGCTGCTTGTAGTGGAAGGTCATGCGGTCGAGGCAGAGGTACTCCAGCTCCCGATGGGCATAATAGAGGATGGAGCCGCCCGGGTTCTCATAGACACCGCGGGACTTCATGCCCACGAGGCGGTTCTCGCAGATGTCAACGATGCCGACGCCATTGCGGGCACCAATCTCATTGAGCTCGGTCAGAAGGTCGACAGCGCCGAGCTTCTTGCCGTTGACGGAGACAGGGATGCCCTTCTCAAAGCCCACGGTGACGTACTCCGGCTTGTCCGGTGCGTCCTCCGGTGCCTTGGAGATGAGGAACATGCTGTTGTGGGGCTCATTTGCCGGGTCCTCCAGGTCGGAGCCCTCATGGGAGAGGTGCCAGATGTTGCGGTCCATGGAGTAGGTCTTGTTCTCCGTGGCGATGGGAATGCCGTGCTTCTTGGCATACTCGATCTCGGCGGAGCGGGAGTCGAGATCCCACTCGCGCCAGGGAGCGATGAGGGTGATGTTCGGAGCGAGGGCCTTGACGGTGAGCTCGAAGCGGACCTGGTCGTTGCCCTTGCCGGTGGCGCCGTGGGCGATGGCGTCCGCGCCTTCTTTCTTGGCGATGTCCACGAGGCGTTTTGCGATAATGGGACGGGCGAAGGATGTGCCGAGGAGATACTTCTCCTCGTAGACGGCGCCGGCCTTCAGCGTCGGCCAGACGTAGTCCGTCAGGAACTCTTCCTTCAGATCCTCGATGTAGACCTTGGAGGCGCCGGACTTCAGAGCCTTGTCATGGACGACATCGAGCTCGTCCCCCTGCCCCACGTCGGCGCAGACGGCGATGACCTCGCAGCCGTCGTAGTGCTCCTTGAGCCAAGGAATGATGACGGAGGTATCGAGACCACCGGAGTATGCCAGTACGACTTTTTTGATTTTAGCCATGATAGTTCCCTCGTTTCAAATAATATTGGAGTGCACGGGAGTGGTTAGTCCCCCATGGTAAGTGCCATGATTGCCTTCTGGGTGTGGAGGCGGTTCTCTGCCTCGTCGAATATGACATCGGCATTTGCCTCAAAGACGGCCTCGGTAATTTCCTCGCCCCGGTAGGCCGGCAGGCAGTGCATGACGATGGCGCGTTTGTCCGCGTGCTTCAGGAGGTCTGCATTGACCTGGTAGGGTGCGAAAATCTTCTTGCGGGCTTCGTGCTCTGCCTCCTGCCCCATGCTGGCCCAAGTGTCGGTGACGACGATATCCGCGTCCTTCACGGCCTCCACCGGGTCGGTGACAAGGGAGAGCTCTGCGCCCGTCTCCTCGGCGTCCGCCAGAGCGTTTTCGTATACGGTCTTGTCGGGACGATAGTTCTCCGGGGTGGCCGCCACGAAGGTCATGCCGGTCTTTGCAGCGCCGTAGAGGAAGGAGTTCGTCATGTTGTTGCCGTCCCCCACGTAGACCATCTTGAGCTTGCTCAGATCCTTGCCCTTATGCTCCCGGATGGTCAGGAGGTCTGTGAGGACCTGGCAGGGATGGAGGAGATCCGTCAGGGCATTGATGACGGGGATATCGGCCCAGGTGGCGAGCTCCTCTGCCCGATCGTGGCCGTAGGTGCGGATCATGATGCCATCGAGGTAGCGGGAGAGCACCCGGGCTGTGTCCTTGATGGGCTCGCCGCGGCCGAGCTGCAGGTCCCTGTTCGACAGGAAGAGTGCCTGGCCGCCGAGCTGGTACATGCCGGTCTCGAAGGAGACGCGGGTGCGGGTGGATGATTTTTCAAAAATCATGCCGAGGGTCTTGCCCTCCAAGATGCGATGGGAGACGCCTGCTTTCTGCATGGCCTTGAGCTCGGCGGCAAGCGCGAGTATCTCTTCGACTTCATCGACGGAGAGGTCGTGAATCGAGAGCATGTCCTTTCCTTTTAGCAATCGCATTCCCTCCATTTTGCGCGAATCTTATTACAACATACAATACGATTATACATCATGTGGAAATAATTGAAAAGTGCCACTGTCGTGCGCGTAACATATTCCCCACGCTCACCACGTCTCCGCAGGCGACCGTGCGCTTATCTGCTTAATTACCGGCCTCCATTCAAAACGCGCTACGCTTGAACGGTGAATTCCGGCCGGGGGCAGAACGCGCACTTTACTCGCCTGCTACGCTTACGGTTCGCTTAGGGGAACATGTTACGATGTCACTTCGTAGCGAATTCCCCCAGAATAGTGCCAAGGCACTCTGCTAAGAGGTCTACCTCTTTCTCCGTCACAATCAGGGGCGGGATAAAGCGCAGGACGTTGCCGGCGGTGCAGTTGATGATGAAGCCCTCTTCCATGGCCTTGTTCACGATGTCGCGGCCGTGGTCGTTGTCGTTTATCTCCATGCCGAGGATGAGGCCCTCGCCACGGACTTCTTTGATGTAGCTCGGGTACTTCTTCTGAAGTGACTGGAGCTTTTCCTTGAAGTGGCTGCCGACCTTTGCGACGTTATCGAGGAATTCCTTCTTCGGCACGGTGTCGAGGACGACGTTTGCTGCGGCGCAGGCGAGGGGGTTGCCGCCGAAGGTGGTGCCGTGGTCACCGGGCTTGAAGGCCTTGGCCACCTCGTCTGTCACCACGAAGGCGCCGATGGGCACGCCGCCGGCAAGACCTTTTGCGAGGGTCACGATATCGGGCTTGACGCCGTACTTCTCATAGGCGAAGAAGCTTCCCGTGCGGCCGATGCCGCATTGGATTTCGTCGAAAATCAGCAGAGCCTTGTGCTTGTCGCAGAGGGCGCGGACCTTTTTCAGGTAGTCGTCCTTCGGCGTGTGGACGCCGCCCTCGCCCTGGATGGGCTCCAGGAGCACGGCCGCCGTCTTGTCGGTGACGAGCTTTTCCAGCTCCTCATAGTCGTTGAAGTGGACATAGTCAAAGCCTGCGGGGAGGGGCCCCACCCCCTCCTGGTACTTCGGCTGGCCCGTGGCGGTGAGCGTCGCGAGCGTCCGGCCGTGGAAGCTGTGCCAGGCGGAGATGATCTGGGATTTCTCCGGGTCGATCTTATGGGCGTATTTTCGCGCGATCTTGATGGCGCCCTCGTTTGCCTCGGCGCCGGAGTTGCCAAAGAAGGCCTTGTCGAGGCCGCTGAGGGCCACGAGCTTTGCCGCGGCGTCCGCCTGTGGCTGGGTGTAGTAGAGGTTCGAGGTGTGGATGAGCTTTGCCGCCTGATCTGCTATGGCCTTCACAAGGGGCGGATAGGCGTGGCCCAGGACATTTACGGCGATGCCGCCGAGAAAATCCAGGTATTTCTTGCCGTTGTTGTCCCAGAGATAGGCGCCCTCGCCGTGGTCCAGGACGATTTTATAGCGATTGAAGACGGGAAGGTAGTCCTTCGCGTCCTTTTCAAAGATTTGGCTGTCGCTTTCTTTCATATAGTCTCCCTCCCGCTCTCAGCGGATGACCTGGGTGCCGATGCCCTTTGAGGTGAATATCTCCAGGATGATGGAGTGCTCGAGGCGTCCATCGATGATGTGGGCTTTTCCCGCGCCCTCTTCGAGTGCTGTGAGGCAGGCCTCCACCTTGGGGATCATGCCGCCGGCGATGCTGCCGTCCTTGATGTAGTCCCGGGCTTCCTTGGCGTGGAGCGTCGACAGGAAAGAGCTCTTGTCACTGAAGTCCTTGTAGATGCCCTCCGTATCCGTCAGGAGCAGCAGCTTTTCTGCCTTCAGGGCCCCTGCGATCTCCGCCGCCACATAGTCGGCATTGATGTTGTAGCTCTCGCCGCCCTCGCCGACGCCGATGGGCGCGATGACGGGGATATAGCCCCCATCGAGGAGGTCGACGAGCAGCGCCTCGCGGATTTCCTTCACGGTGCCCACATAGCCGATGTCGACCTTGCGCTTTTCCTCGCCCTCGTAGACGGTGGCGAGCTTCTTCTCCGCCGTGATGAGCCCTGCGTCCTTGCCGGAGATGCCGACGGCACGGGCGCCTCGGCGGTTCAGCAGGTTCACAATCTCGGAGTTCACCTTGCCATCGAGGACCATCTCGGCGATCTCCACCGTCTCCTCATCCGTGACCCGGAGGCCGGAGACGAAGCTCGTCTCCTTGCCCACGCGCCCGAGGAACTCCGTAATCTCCGGGCCGCCTCCATGGATGATGACGGGGCGGATGCCCACGTACTTCATGAGGGCCACGTCCTCCATGACCTTTTCCTTCAGGGAGTCGTTTATCATGGCGTTGCCACCGTACTTGATGACGACGGTCTTGCCGTAGAATTCCTGGATATAGGGCAGGGCCTCCACGAGGATCTGGGCCTTGTCCTTTGCTTCAAATTCCTTCATATCTCCACCACCATCATCAGGTATGGTATTCGCCGTTGATCTTCACGTACTCATAGGAGAAATCGCAGGTCCAGACGGTGGCCGAGGCCTCCCCCTCCCCCATGTCGATGTCGATGATGATATCGTGGGCTGCCATGACGGAGCGGAGTGCCGCCTCATCGTAGGCCGCGCCCACGCCCTTGGCGTAGACGGGGATGCCGCCGAACTTCACGACGGTCTTATTGGGGTCCATGGGGACGCCTGCATAGCCCACGGCGCAGATCACGCGGCCCCAGTTCGGATCCTCGCCGAAGAAGGCGGTCTTGACGAGGGGGCTGTTGGCGACGGCCATGCCAATCTGCTTTGCGTCCGCAAAGGACTTGGTGCCCGTGACATTTATGGTCAGGAACTTCGTGGCACCCTCGCCGTCGGAGGCGATGTGCTCCGCCAGGCCCCGACAGATCTTGTGGAGGGCGTCCTCCACTGCCTTGTAGTCATCGTTTTCCGACGTAATCTTCAGGTTGCCTGCCTCGCCGTTGGCGAGGACGATGGCCATGTCGTTCGTGCTCATGTCGCCGTCGATGGAAATCATGTTGAAGGTCTTCTCCACCACATTGGAAAGGGCCTTCTGGAGCAGGGGCTGGTCGATGGCCACGTCCGTGGTGATGAAGGTGAGCATGGTGGCCATGTTCGGCTGGATCATGCCGGAGCCCTTCGCGATGGCGCCGAAGCGGACGGGGACGCCGCCGATATTGACCTCGAGGGCGCAGGCCTTCGAGTGGGTGTCCGTGGTGATGATGGCGTTGCCCGCGTCCACGCTGCCCGTGGTGGAGAGATTCTTCACGGCGGCCTCGATGCCGGCCTTGAGCTTCTCCATAGGGAGGTTCACGCCGATGACGCCGGTGGAGGCCACGATGACGTCGTCCGGCTGGATGCCGAGGGCCTTTGCAGCCGAGGCCTGGGTGTCCTTTGCGTCCTTATCTCCCTGCTCGCCGGTGCAGGCATTGGCGCAGCCGGCATTTGCCACGATGGCGTGGGCCGTGCCCGTCTTTACGACGGCCTTCGATACGAATACCGGGGCTGCTGCCACCTGGTTCTGGGTGAAGGTGCCGGCGACTGCCGCTTCCTTCTCCGTGTAGATCACAGCCACGTCGAGATTGCCGCTCTTCTTGATGCCGGCCTTTACGCCGGCTGCGGTGAAGCCCTTCGGGAAGGTGACGCCTGCTTTTGCATTCTTATCGCTGAACATGTTATTTCCTCCAGAGTGAATAAATATTCATAAATTCGGCTTGAATTTGCATCATGGGTACATGGGGATGGTGTCGAGGCCGAGCTTTTCGTCGAAGCCACAGGCGATGTTGAAGTTCTGCACCGCCTGGCCTGCCGCCCCCTTCACGAGGTTGTCGATGGCGGAGAGCACGATGACGCGGCCCGTGCGGCTGTCGATGTGCCAGCCGATATCGCAGAGGTTCGAGCCTCGGACCGCCTTCGTGCTGGGATAGCCGCCCCGGTCCAGAAGCCGGATAAAGAACTCATCGCCGTAGAGATTCTGGAAGGCTGCGTCCACCTGCTCCGGCGTGACGCCTGCCTTCAGGCTCGCATAGCAGGTGGCGAGGATCCCCCGGGACATGGGCACGAGATGGGGCGTGAAGTTTATGATGGTCTTCTCGCCGGAGAGGTCCGTCAGGGCCTGCTCGATTTCCGGCGTGTGGCGGTGGGTCGCCACGCCGTAGGCGGTGAAGCTGTCGTAGAGCTCCG
Source organism: uncultured Mitsuokella sp. (assembly GCA_945877355.1). Taxonomy (GTDB): domain Bacteria; phylum Bacillota; class Negativicutes; order Selenomonadales; family Selenomonadaceae; genus AWVT01. The sequence continues at coordinate 11,068 of CAMCRT010000018.1, forward strand.
GGAAGTGATTCGACTGCTTCGGGGAGCGGCCCGCGCCGGAGACGCCGGACTTCGCATCGACGATGATGGTATTCTCATCGATGAGATGATCCTTGGCCAGGGGCGCGAGGGCCAGAATGCTCGCCGTGGTGAAGCAGCCCGCATTGCCGATGATCTTCGCACCTCGGATATCCTCCCGGTAGAGCTCGGCGAGGCCGTAGACGCGGGGCGCGTCCCTGTGGGTGTGCTCCACGTGGTACCAGGCCTCATAGACCTCCGTATCGTCGAAGCGGTAGTCCGCGCCCAGGTCGATGATGCGCGTTGGGAGACTCTCCAGCGCCTTCCCCACTCTCATGGCGTGGCCGTGCGGGAGGGCGATGAATACGAAGTCGCTGTCCCGGCCGATATTCTCTATATCTGCCATGGACTCCAGCACCATGTCGCATCGCCCGCGAAGGTGCGGGTAGAGCGACGAGAGCTTCTCTCCCGTGTGGCTCTCCGATGTGATATGGACGACCTCCGCCTCCGGGTGATTGTACAGGATCCGCAGGAGCTCCGCCCCCGCATACCCCGTGGCGCCGATAATGCTGACTTTCATAAAATCCCTCCACCACTTATCTCCGGCTCTTGCCGTGATGATGTTTATAATTATACAACTTTATTGCATAAACTTGCAAGCATTTTTGGATATTTGTCTCGAATTTTCTCAAAAAAAAGACAAGAATCAGGTTCACATGTGCTGACTCTTGTCTTTTGACCTCCTCTCTCGGGAAGGTTTTCTTCTTATGCCAAATTGTAGGGATGTGTCTCCGGCTCTGTCGCAACCGGCTCCGGGGAGCTCTTCTGCTCCTCCGGCCCCGATTCCCCGGATTCCCCGGATTCCCCGGATTCATCGGATGCCTTCGGCAGCTCTTCCTCGCCGTTGAGAATCTTCATGAATTCATCGCCGGTGATGGTTTCCTTCTCATAGAGATAGGCCGCCAGGGCGTCGAGCTTTTCCCGGTTGTCCTCCAGGAGCTTCTTCGCCTTGTCATGCTGGGCGCGGACGAGCTCCACCACCCGCTTGTCGATTTTCTCCTGGGTGGCAGCGGAGCAGGCCAGCGTCGTGTCACCGCCGAGGTACCTGTTGTTCACCGTCTCCATGGCCACCATGTCGAACTCGTCGCTCATGCCGTAGCGGGTGATCATGGCCCGGGCCATCTTCGTGGCCTGCTCGATGTCGTTGGCAGCGCCCGTGGAGACCTCGCCGAACTTCACTTCCTCCGCCGCGCGTCCGCCGGTGAAGGTGGCGATCTTGTTCTCCAGCTCCTCCCGGGTCAGCAGGTACTTATCCTGCTCCTCCACCTGCATGGTGTAGCCGAGAGCCCCCGAGGTGCGGGGGATGATGGTGATTTTCTGCACGGGGGCCGAGTGGGACTGGAGGGCCGCCACGAGGGCGTGGCCGATCTCGTGGTAGGCCACCGTGTGCTTCTCCTTGTCGGAGAGGATGGCGTTCTTCTTCTGGTAGCCGGCGATGACCACCTCCACGCTTTCCTCCAGATCCGTCTGGGTCACAGTGCTCCTGCCGCCGCGGACCGCCCGGAGGGCACCCTCATTGATGATGTTGGCGAGCTCTGCACCGGAGGCGCCTGCCGCCATGCGGGCAATGTTGTGGAAGTTCACGCCCGCGTCCAGCTTGACCTTCTTGCCGTGGACCTTCAGGATATCCTCCCGGCCCTTTAGGTCCGGCAGCTCCACGGGCACCCGCCGGTCAAAGCGGCCGGGCCGCAGCAGAGCCGGGTCCAAGGAGTCGGGACGGTTTGTGGCCGCCAGGATGATGACGCCCGTGTTGCCCTCGAAGCCGTCCATCTCCGTCAGGAGCTGATTCAGTGTCTGCTCCCGCTCGTCGTTGCCCATGAGGTTGCCGCTGCGCTTCTGGCCGATGGCGTCGATCTCATCGATAAAGACGATGCAGGGGGCCTTTTCCTTTGCCTGCTTGAAGAGGTCGCGGACCTTCGAGGCGCCCATGCCCACAAACATCTCCACGAACTCAGAGCCTGCGATGGAGAAGAAGGGCACATTTGCCTCACCGGCGACGGCCTTTGCCAGCATGGTCTTGCCGGTGCCCGGCGGGCCCACGAGGAGCACGCCCTTCGGCATGGCTGCACCGATGGAAGAATACTTCTGGGGATTGTGGAGGTAGTCGACGATTTCGGAGAGGTTTTCCTTTGCCTCATCCTCGCCGGCCACATCGCTGAAGTGGATGCCCTCAGAAGACGGCACGTAGATCTTCGCCTGATTGCCGGAGCCGCCGAACATCATGGAGTTGCCCCCTGCCCTGTCCATGAGCTTGCGGCTCATGTACTGGCCGATGGCGAAGAAGATAAGGATCGGTAGAATCCAGGCCAAGAAAAAGGAGAGGATGGGATTTGCCTCCGCCTTGATGTCCTGGGTGAAGGTAGCACCGGATTTGTCAAGGCGCTCCGCCAGGGTCGGATCATTCATGAGGCCCGTCTTGTACTTCTTGTCGTCGTCCTTTTCCGTGAAGACGATCTGATTGGACTGGACCTCCACATGGTCGATTTTCTTATCGTCAATGGCCTGCATGAAGGTGCTGTAGTCCACCTGCTGGATCTGGGCCTCTTCAAAGTAGGGCCGCGCCATTTCATTGAACATGAGGATGGCCGCTATGACAATGACATAGTAGAACGCCAGCTTCTTGTTGGGCGTCTTCATTTCCTGCATGACTTACCTCCTTTCCTTCTCCACGACGAGGGACCGCACCCGGATGCTCACATCGTGCACCGTCATGCCCGTCATGTATTCGATTGCATTTCGCATTTCCCGCTGGACTTCCTGCACGAGGGTGGGGATATGGCTGCCGTAGGTGAGGCTCACGTCGCTGGTGATATGGAGCCCCCGATCCTCCTCCCCCTCGTAGACGTGGGAGACATGGATATGATTGATGCTCCGCACGGCTGTGAGCGTCTCCAGCTTCTTGCGGATGATTTCCCGGATGGCCTCATCGTCGATGATGAGCTTCCCGAAATAGCTAAAGGCGGGCCGGACGATGGATTTCTCCCCCAGGCGACGCCGCTTCGTGGAGCTCTGCTTGAAGAAGGACTGCAGCGGGTCGATGAGATAACCGGAGAAATGAGGCTTCAGCTCGATGGTGGGCACAGGGATGATGTGTTTTCCCTGCTTCAGCCGGTAGAACTGCGCCTTCTCCATATCCGCCTTCGAGGCGATGTCCTCTATGCGGATAATCTTCTTGATGGAGGGGAGCTTCAGGGCCTTTGTGATCTTATGCACCATGTTTTCCGAGGTGCCCAGCACGAGAATGCGCTTTGGGAGCACCTTCTCTATGGCCGCCCGGACGCTCTCCGCATGGCCTGGCAGGACGAATATGGCGCGCCGCACCGCCATGATGCGATTTTGCTCCTTCTTTGCCGAGGCGCCGGCGACGATCTTTCCATCCTTTATGAGAATGCCGTCGTCAATGATGGCATCCGCGTGCTGCTTGTGAGCCACCACCAGCGCCCTGTGGCTTTTGCCAGTGCCGCTGGGGCCGACGAGTGCGATTACATCCATCCTGCTTTCCCTCCCTTAGGCCTTTTCCGGCTGATATAGGGCCTTTGCGTAGGCATCCTCGATGGTGAACTCCCCGAGCTTTGTCGGATAGCGCGTTGGGAAGCCGTGGAAGTCCGAGCCCCCCGTCATGAAGAGCTTGTACTTTTCCGCCATCTGCCGGTAGCGCTCCGTATCAGCCGCATCGTGCTGGGGATAGAATACCTCCAGCCCCTCTAGCCCACTCCGGCAGAGCTCCTCGACGATCGCGTCGTCATGGACGAGCTTCGGGTGGGCAAGTACCGCCTGTCCGCCTGCCGCCTTGATGAGGCCGAGGATGTCCTCCACCTCCAGCCGGTAGTGGGGCACATAGGCGGGCTTTCCCTTGCTGAGGAGCACGTCAAAGGCCTCCCGCACGGAGGGGAAATAGCCCTTCTTCACGAGGACCCTGCCGATGTGGGAGCGGCTGATGGACTTGCTGGTGCCGGCGATCTGCAGCACCTCCGCCTCGCTGACCTCATAGCCGAGGGAATTGAGCTTCCCCACGATCTCCGAGAAGCGATCCCAGCGGGCATTCGTCACCTCGGTGAGCTTGTCGATGAGCTCCGTGCAAAAGATATCGATATTATAGCCCAGAATGTGGATCTCCTGGGTGGGATGATGGGCGCTGAACTCAATGCCCGGTATGATGCCGATGCTCTTCGCCGGGTATAGGCCACTGTCATAGAGATGGGCGATGCCATCCACCGTGTCGTGATCCGTTATGGCGATATAGTGAAGCCCCGCCTCTTTTGCTGCTGCGACGAGCTCCTCCGGCGTCAGCTTGCCGTCGGAAAACGTCGTATGCGTATGAAGGTCGCTTGGCATTTCTTTCCTCCAATTCTCTTCTCCTGCTCCATGAGCCTCTCATGACTCCCGCAGGAAAAAGCGCTCGATGGCCTGCACGCGATTCGTCCCGTCGTCGATGGTCAAAAGGACGCCGCAGAACATGGCCGGCCCCTCTGCCACATCAAAGCGGGCGGGAAGCGCAGAGCGGAATCTCTCGATGATGATTTCTTTCTTGACCCCCAGGACAGAGTCGATGGGACCCGTCATGCCAAGATCCGTGATATACGCCGTCCCCTTCGGCAGGATGCACTCGTCCGCCGTCTGCACATGGGTATGGGTGCCCACGACGGCCGTGACCTTGCCATCCAGGAAGTAGCCCATGGCGAGCTTTTCCGACGTGGTCTCCGCATGGAAATCCAGCAGGATGATGTCGCTGCTTTCCCGAAGCTCCTGGAGCATGTGCTCCGCCTTCTGGAAAGGGCAGTCCAGGGCCGGCATGAAGGAGCGGCCGGAGAGGTTCATGACGCCGATATTCTTCGCCTTGAAGGGGTAGACGCACATGCCTTTCCCCGGAGCTCCCTCCGGATAGTTGGCCGGGCGGATGAGGAAGGGCTCGTCGTCGATGAAGTCCAGCACATCCTTTTTGTCAAAGACGTGGTTGCCGGAGGTGACAATATCGGCACCCCCTTGGTAGAGCTCATCGAGGGATTTTCGCGTGATGCCTTTGCCCCCGGCGGAGTTCTCCCCATTGACGACAACGATGTCGATGGAGTGCTCCCGCCGAAGCTCGGGCATAAACTTCCGGAATGCACGCCGACCCGTTCGTCCGACCACATCCCCCACCATCATAATTCGCATGACTTAGCCTTTCAGTTATTGTAGACGATGACCCGGTCTCCCTCCCGCAGGCCGATGAGGCTCTGGCGCAGGTGGAGCTTTGGCATCTCGCCCAGCATCTTGTCCAGCACATTGCTTTCCATATCGAGGAAGGAATCCTCCAGGAGGCCATCTGCCTTGTCGATGACGAGGGAGTCGCCGAATTTGTCGATGAGGAGGTCGGCAATCATATCGAGCTCGCCCCGAGTGAGGGAGGTGAGATCCCGCGTGATATAGCTCAGCACGGTTCCTTTCTCGCCCCTGTCCCCCACATCGACGCTGGCCATGGACACCTCCGGCTCTATGCCGTCCTCCAGCACATGATAGGTCTCGATGCTCTCCTGGAGAAAGGCGGGGAACTCCCGAAGCTTTTCCTTCTCCACGTCTCCCTGCAGGAGGAAGTTTATCTCGAGGGAAAGCCCCTTGGCATCATAGCTTGCCGCGTAGAACTCCGGGTAGCATATCAGGAGGGCTCCGATGAACTCGATGCCCGCCTTCTGCCTCGCCCGCAGGGCTTCCTTTGTCTTGCGTAGTAAATGAAAGCCAAACATGATATTGTCCTCTCGATTTGAGAAAGAGGGGCGCGGGAAGACCCCGCACCCCTCTTCGATACTGCCGTATCGCGGGACCGGCAGACGTGCTGCCTTCCCTTATTTTGCGTAATCGACGACGCGGGTCTCGCGAATGACCGTGGCCTTGATCTGGCCCGGATACTCGAGCTCGTCTTCGATTTTCTTGACAATGTTGTGGGCTAGAGCCACAGCCTCTGCGTCGTCCACCTTGTCCGGGCGGACCATGACGCGGATCTCGCGGCCTGCCTGGATGGCAAAGCAGCGCTCCACGCCCTCGAAGGACTCGGCGATGGCTTCGAGGCTCTTGAGCCTCTTGAGATACGACTCCAGGCTCTCCCGACGGGCGCCGGGGCGAGCGGAGGATACGGCATCGGCTGCCGCCACGAGGACGGACTCCACGCAGGTGGGCTCCACATCCCCATGATGGGACTCGATGGCGTTGATGACATCCTTCGACTCCCGGTATTTCCGGGCGAGATCGGCACCGATCTGGACATGGGAGCCCTCGACCTCATGGTCGATGGCCTTGCCGATATCATGCAGGAGACCTGCCCGCTTTGCGAGCGTCACATCGCAGCCCAGCTCGGCTGCCATCATGCCGGCGAGGTGTGCCACCTCGACGGAGTGGTTGAGCACGTTCTGGCCGTAGCTCGTGCGATAGCGCATGCGGCCCAGGAGCTTTATGAGCTCCGGATGGAGGCCATGGACTCCCGTGTCGAAGGTGGCCTGCTCGCCAGCCTCCTTGATGCGGGCGTCCACCTCGCGCTTCGCCTTCTCCACCATCTCCTCGATGCGGGCCGGATGGATGCGTCCATCCTGGATGAGCTTCTCGAGTGCGATGCGAGCGATCTCCCGGCGCACCGGGTCAAAGCCCGAGAGGAGCACAGCCTCCGGCGTGTCGTCGATGATGAGGTCGATGCCCGTCAGCGTCTCGAGGGTGCGGATGTTGCGCCCCTCGCGGCCGATGATGCGGCCCTTCATCTCGTCGTTCGGCAGGGCCACGACGGAGACCGTAGTCTCTGCCACGTGGTCGGCGGCACAGCGCTGGATGGCGATGGAGAGGATCTCCCGTGCCTTCTTGTCGGCCTCCTCCTTCGTCTGCTGCTCGTACTCCTTGATCTTGATGGCCTTTTCGTGCTTGAGCTCTGATTCGGCTTCCTCCATGAGGAGCGTCCGGGCTTCCTCCGAGGTCAGCCCGCCGATGCGCTCGAGCTCTGCCTTCTGCTGCTCGTGCATCTCATCGACAGCGGCCTGGGTGCGGCTGATGCGCGCCTCTTTCTTGGCCAGCTGCTCCTCTTTTCTTTCGATGGAATCCAGCTTCCGATCGAGGTTTTCTTCTTTCTGAACGACACGTCTCTCTTGTCTCGATATTTCCTGACGACGATCGCGTGTATCCCTATCAAGCTCCTGCCGCTGGCGATGGATCTCCTCCTTCGCCTCGATGAGAGCCTCCTTTTTCTTGGATTCGCCCTGCGCCTGGGCCTCCGCCACAATGCGCTTGGCTTCGTCCTCAGCCGAGCCGATCTGCGCCTCTGCCGTACGCTTGCGCGCCACATAGCCGCCACCAGCACCGAGAAGAACCGCTACTACGCCCACCAATACTGCTTCAACGATATCGTTCACCCCCCTTTTCATTCAATCTGATTGCAAATTCGTATGATGATTCCTCTATGAACCATACCGTACTATTCTAATGTTTTTTCGCCATAGTGTCAAGAATAGCCTTTCTCAGGATTTCTCACGCTATGTCATTCTCAGTAACTCTTCAGAATCCTCTCAGGACTCCTTGCCACGGAGAATGTCGGACAGCTCCCCCGGAAGCACATGGAAGGTATCCTGGAGCGTCTTTTCGTCCATGCCCTGTTCGTGGAGCTTCCGCACGATGTCGCCCCGCGCCCGCACGAGCCCCTCCACGAAGCCCTTCTCGTAGGAGTCGGCCGCCTGCCCTTCCTTGAGGCCGGCCAGACGCTCATTCATCGTCCGCAGGAAATAGGGGTCGTCGATCTCCACATTGGGGCGCTTCCAGAAGGCTGCCCGCTCCCTGCCATAGAGGGGGCGGGGCTTTTGCTTTCGCGCATAGTCCCCGTCCGCCGTCATGATCCAGGTCTCGTCTGCCGGCCAGGACCGCTTCAGGACCCGCTCGGCATTCTTCTCGTCATCCTCCTCATAGTGGCGAAGCACCTCCGACTCGGAGAGACCTTTCTTCTTGCCCTGCTCCACGAGGCGCGCCCGGAGCGTCGCAGGCTCCGCCGTGATCATGAGGGTATAGTCCGCAAAATTGCGGACGAGGGGCCAGTCCCCCTCTCCCAGGAGGAGCCAGTTCCCCGTCATGGCGATGATGGGCTTCCGTATGAGGGCCACATCTGGCAGGGATTCGTGGGTGCTTCTCTCGTAGACGGGAAACCGCACCCCCTCCTCCTGGATATGGGAGAGCTTGTCAAGGAGCCCCTCGAGATCGTATGCCTCGGGGCAGCCCCTCGCCATGCGCAGAGGCAGCTTCTTCCCATTCCGGAGGATCGTGTGAGTCGCCATGTAGTCCGCAGTATGGCGGAAGGCGCGAAGATCTGCCGTCTGCACCGGGCTCATGCCCTCTGTCATTTGGGCCAGCTTCTCCAGAAAAAGAGCGAGGGCCGTCTTGCCCACACCGGTGGGGCCGGCGATGAAGAGCAGGATGCGCCGCCCCTTCTGCTCGTGCATCTGCGAGAGCCGCCTGAGGAGCGGGCAGAAAAGCGCCTCGATTGCCTGCTCGCTATACCTTGCCTTTAGGGCACGTCCATCCAGCATGAGCCGGCACGTGCGCCACTCTTTGCCATCCATAGCTTTTTCTCCCTATCCTTGTATATGCCCCTCAGAGGAGCATCTTTACGATATCCCGGCGGCTCACGATACCCGCGAGCACGCCCTCGCTATTCACCACGGGGACCCGCTTGATCTTCTTTTCCAGAAGGATCTTCGCCACCTTCGACACCTCATCGTCCTCATGGACGGATATGACGTCCTTCGTCATGATCTGCTCCGCCGTAGCCGCCCAGATCTTCCGGAAAGCATCCCGGTACTCCTTGAGCCCGCTGTAGAATATGACAGCCCCCAGGATGCAGAGCCCGTCGGGGATCTCGGGAGGCGTCTCCCGCTGCATGAGATCGCCCTCGCTCACCATCCCGACCACATGATAGGACTCATCGACGACAGGCACCCCCGAGACATCATGCTCCACCAGGATCTGTGCGATTTCCTTTATCGGCGTCGTGCGCTTTACCGTGACGACACGCGTCGTCATGATTTCTTTTACCAGCATAGGAATCCCTCCATTCATTTCGGATGCTTTCCATCCTCTTTTCTCTATAATTCGAGAATCTTCACAAAAATCCTTTTCTTTCCTTCGATTCTCCTAGTTCTTGCTCCCGGTCGTCTTCGTCTGCAGGGCGAAGTACTGGGCAGCCTGGCGCAGGCGCATCATGGCATCCGCCCGATCCTTCCAGTGGGTGCTCATGAGCACGAGGATGAGATCCTCCCCATCCCGGTGCAGGATGCCCCCATCGTGATAGGTGCCGGTGATCTCTCCCGTCTTGTGGGCGATCTTCCAGTCCGCCAGAGCCGTGGGGAAGCACTCCCGATCCTTCTGCCCCAGGAGCATGTCCTCCATGAGGGCGTCCTCCTTCTCGCCGACGCACTCCCGGCGATAGATGCGAAAGAGCAGCGTCCCCACATCCTTTACGGAGGTCAGGTTCGCCAGGCCCCCGTTGGCGATCATCATCTTATGCTGGAGAATGGTATCCACATAGCCGTGCTTCTGGATGTAGGCATTGATGGCATCCATGCCCAGCTGGTCGATGAGGATATTCGTCGCCGTGTTGTCGCTTTCCGTAATCATGATATTGAGGAGGTTTCCGATGGAGCGGGTCTCCCCCACATGGTAGATATTGAGGATGCCCGCCCCATCCACGAGATCTGCCTCCCGCACGGGCACCTGCGCCTCGTAGGAGAGCCGTCCGTCGTGGATATCCTGCATGGCCTTCGCCAGGATGAATAGCTTTATCATGCTGGCGGACTGCATGGGCTGGCTGTTGTAGAGAAAGGGCTGCTGCTCCGCATTGGCCCGGAGGAAGTAGACGGCATAGTCGCCCCCGCCTCCCTGGAAAAGGATATCGCTTTTCGACTTCATCTCCCTGTGATCCGAAAGCGTCACCGGAAGCGACGGCTCCGCCTGGGCCTCATGGACGATGCGTTTGTCATGCATCTCTGCCCAAAAGGTATAGCCCAGGAGCCCGGCGCACTCGATGCCGCCCAGCACGAGGAATGCTGCAAGAATATTTTTGACCTTCACAAGCTCACCCGATATCGCATCCTGCCAGGCCTCTCAGCGAGAAGCCCGCAAAAACTCCATAATACCCGTCTATTATCTAAGATTCTCACCGATTATGCAAGTGTTTTTACTGGAATCCTCCTGCAAGAAAATTTTCATACACATCGCCCTATAATGGAAAGTGTGTAAATTTATATGGTATAATGTTTAAAAATCAGCGATGGAGGTAATACTACCATGAAGATATCCCATTCCCTTCGGAAAAAGATTGCCACCTGCCTGCTGGCAGGCACGATGGCACTCCCCCTCTCCTACGGCGCCCTCCCGACACCTCAAGCGGAAGCTGGATGGGGCAACGTGATCGGTGCTGTCATAGGCGGCGTTGCTGCCAGCCAGGAGATGGAAGCCTTCATCAACAAGTACGACAAGACGGAGGAAGGCCGCCAGGAGCTCTTTCAGCAGCTTCAGGAAAAATACGGCGTGAATGATGACCCATATCTCAACCGTCGCCTGGACACCATCATGGCAAACCTCACGGCAGGCATCGGCGCCGTGGATAGCTCCATCTATGACCGCCCCTACAACTATTTCATAAACAACCAGCAGGAATTTAACGCCTTCTGCACCCTAGGCCACAACATCAGCGTCAACACCGGCCTCTTCAACGTACTGACAAATGACGATGAGATCGCCTTTGTCATCGGCCACGAGATGGGGCACGGACAGAAAAACCATCCCGTAAACGGTATGCGAAAGAGCCTGTGGACCCAGGTCGCAGGTGCTGCCACCGGCTCAAAGCTCGGCCAGTATGCTGCTGCCGTCTACGACAGCACCCAGAACACCCGCCCCCAGGAAAAAGAGGCGGACAAGCTCGCCTTCGAGTACATCACCCACACGGACTACAATCCGGGAGCCGGCGCAGCCCTTTGGCAGCACGTCCTGGAGGTCTCAAAGAGCCAGCCCTCCGCGCTCCAGAAATTCCTCTCGGACCATCCCTCCGATGACAGCCGCCGCGACACGAATGCGAAGTGCCTCACGGACTACAGCGGCGGTCATGTGACGGTAAAGGACGGCACCGTATCCGTCAACGGCGAGAAATTCGTGACGCCCGCCGCCACTGGCAGCATGTCGACAGCCGAGCGCTCCTACTTCGTCGCGGGGAACCTCGCCGCCGCCTTCCACAACGGCCACGACAAGTCCGGCGCCTCTGTCCAGGGAAATACCGTCATGCTGGGCGCCCAGCCCATCCTCACCTGCACGTCGAATGACGAGAGTGCCAGCACCCTTGCGGATCGGCTGAATGCTATCAAGGATAAAAAGTAAGGACTACAAAATATGCAACTACGCGCCTATCGGACCTCCATCCTGCTCGGCATCACCTTCACCCTTCTCCTATCGACCTTCTGGTTCTTGCCGCAGCTGGCCTTCATCATCTTCCTGTCGCTCCTGCTGCAGCTCCTCCTCATGCCAGTCGTCGACCGCCTGGCAAAGAAGCTCCCCCGGGGCATCGCCGCCGCCATCGTGCTGGTGGCCTTCATCCTGCTTGCCTTCGGGCTCCTGGGGCTCGTGTCCAGCAGCTTCATCCCCACCTTCACCCTCTTTGTCACAGACTTCCCGGAGATATCCAACAAGATGCAGGCGACCTTCGCCAATCACTCCCCTTTCCTGAGCGATGAAATCGACACGATCTGGAAGGAGCTCCGAGCCGCCAGCATCGACGCCCTGAAATCCTCCCTCTCCGTGCTCATCTCCGTCTTCAACAAGTTCATCGACCTCATCATCATCCTCTTCGTGGCCTTCTACCTGCTGAAGGATGGAGAGGCCATAAAGAGCTATATCGCGGGGCTCTTTCCCACCCGGGACAACAGCCGCGTCATCAAGCTCTTCAACCAGATTCTATCCGCCCTCAGGACCTATATCTGCAGCCAGCTCGTGATATGCTGCATCACGGGCACCATCGTCTTTTCCTACTTCACCATCCGGGGCCTCCCCTACGCCTCCGTCTTTGCCATGGTCTCCGGCATCGCAGAGTTCATCCCCGTGCTGGGACCGACGGTGGCCTCCGCCTTCGGCACCATGCTCACGGCGACGGAGGACGTGTGGATCGCCCTCCAGACCCTTGGCTTCTACGTCATTTTGACGCAGGTCAATCACAACGTGGTCTACCCGACCCTCATCGGCAAATCCCTGAACCTCCACCCCATCGCCATCATCCTCGGCATCATTCTGGGAGGCGAGGTCCTGGGCGCCGCCGGCATGTTCCTGGCTGTGCCCTTTATCGTCATCGTGAAGCTCGTCATCGAGGACATCTTCCGGGACAGCAAGGCAACCCACGACTGCCTCATGCAATCCCGGTGGCTCAAGAAGCCGAATCCCGACAAGAATAAGCAATAGGCGCAAGACAAGACGAGGGACGAAGCAAACGCTTCGCCCCTCTTTTTTGCGCTATCCCTCAGGCGCCGATGGCCCCTACCTTACGGTAGTCACATTTCTGGCATTGGCTCATGACCCACTCCCCCATATCCTTCTGGAACATTCCTGCCCACTGGCAGATACTCTGCAGGATAGGGATGACGGACTTTCCCTTTTCCGATAGGCTGTACTCCACCCGCGGTGGAATCTCGTCATACTGCTTCCGCGCGATGAGCCCCGACTCCAAGAGCTCCTTCAGCGTCGTTGACAGCACCGCGTCCGTGATGTTGAACATTTCCTTGCGGATGCCGCTGTAGCGCAGCGTGCCCTTTTCATTCAGCACGCAAAGCACCCGCGACTTCCATTTGCCGCCGAAGACCTCAAGCCCGTACTCCAGCGGACAACGGATATCGTCCTCCAGCTTCTTCTGATACATAGTCGTCCCTCCTTTTCCTTAGCATGAGTATACCACCGTGCCACGGCTTTTCAAAGTCACTCTGAAATTTATGAGTGACTCATAAATTAACACATATCTTCCTAAGTCCGAGTCGCTGCGGTATGATAAGCATGCATTCCGGAAATGCAGTAAACAAAAATCAGCGCAAAGGAATCGGAGGAATCCACCATGAATAACGTAAAAGCATATCTACAGATCACCATGAAAATCGACCCGGCAAAGCGCCCGGCTGCCGCCAAGGTCTACAGCGACTACAGGAAGCCCTTCCTCGACACCATCGAAGGCGCCCTCACGAAGGACCTCCTGATCCGCGACGAGGACGTGCAGGTGCTCCACGGCTTCGACAGCCTCGCCCACGCCAAGGCATACCTCGACACCGACCTCTTCAAGAACGACGTGGCAAAGGGTCTCCAGCCCACCTGGTCCGCAGATCCCGACATCCGCTTCTACGAAGTCGGCTGAGCCCCTGCCCCCTGAAAACACACCACCCTATCAAAAAGCCACCGCCTCACCCCCGAGGCAGTGGCTTTTTGCGTTCTATCCTTTCTGTAGAAAAGTCGTATGCGCCGCTCTTGAACAATTTACATTGTAAACTTTATGTATTATAATAATACATAAGGAGTGATTTATTATGGCTACAGTTCCTACTCAAATCCGAATTGACCGCGATGTAAAAGAACAAGCGGGTGCCCTTTTCTCTATGCTCGGCCTCGATATGTCAGGTGCAATAAATATGTTTCTGCATCAATGCATACTCCGCGGCGGAATTCCGTTTTCTGTTGAAGTGCCAAAGTATCGGCAGCGGACTCTTGAGGCAATGGAAGAAGCTCGCCGAATTTCACACGATCCAAACGTTCCAAGCTATGACACTCTTGAAGCTCTGAAAAAGGCTCTGGACGAATGACGTACCGCATCAAATTCACAACGGCCTACAAAAAAGGCTATAAGCGTGCTAAGAAACGAGGGCTGGATATAAGGCTTCTGGATGCTATTATCGAAAAACTGCGTCTCGGGCAGCCTCTTGAGGAAAAGTATCGAGATCATGCCTTACGAGGAAGCTGGCTTGGCTTCTGAGAATGCCATATACAGCCCGACTGGCTTCTTGTCTATCTCATAGAAGACGACATTCTCACTTTGACCCTCACCGATACAGAAACTCACGCCGACATATTCGAAGAATAATATATTCTCTGGTCAGGAAGAGCTTTTCCTCCAGAGCCGTATCTCGCCTATTTCCTCTGTGACATTTGCTAAGATATCCTCTATACTGATCGGCCGATATCCATTGGCATCCACTCCCACGTCATAGCGACGAATCCCCTGCTTCTTCTGTGCTTCATTATAGGCAGAAGGATTATGCTGATGACCATGCAGGTCGATGGCCCCACGATACATGCCATTCCACTCAAGGAAGGGATAGTGACAAAGCACAAAGCGCTCCCCCTGATAGGCAATCTCCGCATAGTCCTTCACCCACTCAAAGGTAAAGGCGAAGGATCTCCAAGCCTCTGACCGGACAAACTTATCATGGTTCCCCAGTACAAGATACTTCCGCCCCCGAAGCTGGCTCAAGCATTCATACGCCGCCTCCGCCCCCTTCATCGTCACATCCCCCAGGATAAAGACCTCATCCTGCGGGCGCACGGCTTTGTTCCAGTTCGCGATAAGCCGCTCATTCATCTTCTGCACGTTCGGAAAAGGCCTACTGCAAAGGGAAATAATATTTTCATGATGAAAATGCAAATCCGAGGTAAAGTAAATCACTCCCAGTCCTCCTTCGTATATATCCGATATAGAAAATCACTTGTGATTGCCCTGAATGTATCTAAGAGTTAAAAATAATACGGTCGATTAGGTGATATGAATTTATAGCAAGAGGCGCGACGCTGTCAAGTAACCGATGAAAAATTTGCATTTTGCTTCTTTTATGTTAAAATAAGTGTATGTATAATACATTTTTTCATACATAAAAATGAATGCAGGTAAACATAATGCAAAGAAAAGCAATGGAGTATTTATTAGCCTGGAAAAAGAAACGTCAGCGTAGCCCCTTGCTGCTCTATGGGGCTCGTCAGGTTGGCAAGACGTATCTGGCTCTTACCTTTGGCAGGGAGCAATATGGCCACACGCTCTATGTCAATTTCGAGGGAACGCCTGAGGTGGCGCGGATCTTTGAGTGGGATTTGAATCCGGCGCGTATCATACGAGAGCTTGGGGCTTTTTTCGGGCAGTCCATTTCGCCGAAGGATACTCTGATTATTTTCGATGAGATCCAGAACTCGGAGCGAGCTCTGACTTCCTTGAAGTATTTTCAGGAGGAGGCGCCGGAGTACCACATTATCGCAGCGGGCAGTCTACTAGGTGTCGCCTTAAATCGGACAAAATATTCCTTTCCTGTCGGCAAGGTGGAGATGTATACACTCTATCCCCTTGACTTCGAGGAGTTTCTTTGGGCCATTGGAGAAGATCAGCTTCCGAATCTGATCAGAGCGGCCTTTGAATCGAATCGTCCCTTTTCCCTGCATGAGAAGGCCATGGACCTCTACCGTCTCTATCTGGCTATCGGCGGTATGCCCCAGGCGATCGTGGAATATATCCGTACACGGGATTTCAATTTCGTACTAAATATCCAAAAGAGCCTGGAAAATGCCTATATCGCAGATATGGCAAAATATGCCTCTCCACAGGAGACGACACGAATCATGGGCGTATGGAACAGCTTGCCGGCGCAGCTTGCGAAGGAAAACCAGAAATTCCAGTACAAGCTCATAAAGAGCGGAGCCCGTGCACATCAGTATGCAGATGCCCTGGCCTGGCTCCACGCCTCAGGACTTATTCAGCCCTGCTACCATGTATCTGAAGGGAAAATGCCCTTGAGCGTCTACAAAAGCAGCGATGCTTTCAAAATCTATCTCGTCGATACCGGGCTGCTCTGTGCGAAATTTGGGATTCCATCGAACATCATCCTCCACATGCCCCACAGCTTTGATGGCTTCAAGGGAGCTCTCGCGGAAAACTACATCATGCAGGCTCTTGTGGTAAATGGTATTACGCCCTATTACTGGACAAGCAACAATACTGCCGAGCTCGATTTTATCTTTCAGGATCATGAGGGAAACATCATCCCGCTGGAGGCGAAAGCCGCCACCCATGTCAAGGCACGGAGCCTGAAGCTATTCATGGGCCGCTATGATGTGCCCTACGCCATCCGCGTATCTGCCAGGAATTTCGGGCTAGAGGAAAATATCAAAAGCATTCCCTTATACGCTGTCTTTTGCATCAAACCATAAAAACTACAAAAAGGAGTATCGTCGGAAGTTTCCTTCCTTCGATACTCCTTTTCTCGATATGTGAAGCTCTCGGTCAGCCCTTCTTCTTTTCCTTGGCCTTCTTGTCCTTCGTCGCCGTATTCTTCTTGACCTTGTCCCCCTGCTGGAGGCGCTTTTCGTCGGCGGGGCGAAGCTTTCCCTTTGTCTTTTCGATAAGCTCTTTCTGATTGGCGTCAGCGTAGTCGATGATGGCCTGGTAGAATTTCTTGTCCACGTCCTTATCGGAGAGGCTGTCGTAGGAGCGGCCCTCGTCGCTGGTGTCGGCGGTGATGACGCCCCAGTCATTATCGAGATCCTCGTGGCGGGCGACGCGTACGGTCTTGTCCTTTGTGTTGATGACGAGATACTCAGCACAGCCATAGAGGGCGTCGTAGCCGTCGGTGGAGAGGCCCTTCCAGCGGCGCTTGGATATGACGTCGTCCCGCTGGACTGGGTCATACTGATGGAGGGCGGGCACGACGATCTCGTCCAGATTGATATAGCCCTCGCTGTCCACGCCGTAGTGCATGACTTCCTTGTTGAAGTAGTAGCTCTGGCGGGCAGTAGACTGGACCCACTCGTAGACATCCTTTGGCACGACGGAGTCGGCGTGGACGGGGATGGGCGCTGTATAGAGGCCTATTGCGAGGAATGCGGCCAGGAGTCGCTTCATAGTATCTTTCCCTTCGGAATAATTTTCCTGTATATCATACAGGGAATGTATGAAAGTCCTATGAAGCGATACATTCAGTCGTCCCCGTCCTGGCAGAGGGCGTCGAGCTCGTAAGGCGTACCCTGATAGACGTAGTAGTTCAGCCAGTTGGCAAAGAGCAGGTGGGCCACGGAGCGCCAGCGGACGATGGGTGTCTTTTCGGGGTCATCGTCCGGATAGTAGTTGCAGGGGATATTGGGATGGAGCCCTGCAGCAAAGTCCCGGTCGTACTCACTCTTGAGCGTCATGGGATCGTACTCGGCGTGGCCGGTGATGAAGAACTGGCGCTTCGGGAGATTGGCGATGATGTAGGGGCCCGCGGGAGCCTCCGCTTCGGCGAGGATGGTGAGCTCGGGGACCTTCAGGATGTCCTCCTTGTGCTCCTCCGTGTGGCGGGAGTGGGGCACGTAGAATACATCGTCGAAGCCCCGCAGGAGCTTCTCATGATCGACGCAGAGGCGATGCTCGAAGACGCCGAATACCTTGTCCCCTGTGTCGTACTTCGGGATGCCGTAGTGGTAGTAGAGCCCCGCCTGGGCGCCCCAGCAGATATGGAAGGTGGAGTAGACATGGCTCTTGCTCCACTCCATGATCTCCGCCACCTCGTCCCAATAGGCGACCTCCTCAAAGGCGTAGTTCTCCACGGGAGCGCCCGTGATGATCATGCCGTCATATTTCTTGTGACGGACCTCGGCGAAGGTACCGTAGAACTCCGTCAGGTAGTCCTGGGATGTGTGGCTCGGCGTATAGGACTCGGTGTAGATGAAGTCCACCTCCACCTGCAGGGGCGTATTGCCCAGGAGGCGCAGGAGCTGGGTCTCTGTGACGGACTTTATGGGCATGAGGTTCAATATGAGGATATGCAGAGGTCGGATATCCTGCTGGTAGGCGCGATCCGCGTCCATGACGAAGATATTCTCTCCCTCAAGGACATGCGCGGCTGGCAGATTGTTTGGTATCTTGATTGGCATGGTATCCCTTCCTTGCTGCCGCTATTGCGGCGCTGATTGCCATACGGCTCTATGCTGGCCTTCTCCCCGTTTGAAAAAAGCCAGTCGGCTGGGCCGGCTGGCTTTTGGCTCACTCCTGGCCTAATAGCTTCAGGAGCTGATCCATGGTTTTGAAGCCGAACTGCGGGCGTCCCTCTCGCCTGCCCTTCTGGATAACGAAGCAGGGCACGCCCATGATGCGGTACGTGGCCCGGTACTCGGGAAAATAATTGAGGTCGTAGACATCCATGGTCAGGCTGTCCTTATGGGTCACGATGCACTGGAGGGATCCCACAAGGTCGGAGCAGATCTGGCAGGAGAGGCTGACGAATACGGAGATGTTAACATCTCCATTGATGGCCATGATCTGCTGCTTTTCCTCCTCGGAAAGGGGCTGGCCTGGGCCTGCCGTATTGTACATGGCCAGCACAAAGCCCTGGAACTCATGGCCGCCCGGCACGCCGTGGAAGGCGAAGCCAGACCAGGAGCCATCCTGCCGGAATATGCGCACGGAGGGCACCTCGCCTCCGGCGCTTCCCTCCTCGATGGTGAGCTTGTCCGTCATGGAGCCGAGCTCTTTCATGTAGAGGCGCAGCTCATCGGAGAGCGGGCCCTCATTGACGAGGACGGAAAGCTTCAGCGGATTTTCCATCCGCTCGAATACGACCTTCAGCTGGGCGCGCATGCTGGGCGTGAAGAGCTCCTCCGGCTCCCTCGTCACAAGTGCAGCATGCTCCATATCCATAGACGATCCCTCCTTGCGCTCGTATGCTGGAGCTTACTTTGCCATGTCGGCGGCTACGCTTTCGCTCGTAGCTGCCTTCGGGCTTGCGGCTGCCTTTGCATTGGCATTGCCGGCCGTCGTAGCTTCCTTTCTCTCCTCGTGGGCCTTCTTTTCGAGGGCCTTTGCCTCATCGACAGTGAGCTTGTCCTCCTTTGTGGCGAGCTCTGCCGCCTCGAAGATGGCCTCCTCATGGAGCCTTGCTGCTTCCCTTGCCTTCGGCGCAGTCTTGCCCTTCTGCTCCTCCTCCTGGTACTTCACGGAGTCGAGATCCACCGGCAGGCCCATGGCCTTGTCGAGGGCAGCCTTGCTGGTGTTGTAGTTGTAGAGGGCCGTGTAGTAGTTCGTCTGGGCGGTGGTGAGCTTTTCCTCTGCGTCCATGACATCGAGGTTCGTGCCGACGCCGGCCGCATAGCGGACCTGGGCGATCTTGTAGTCTTCCTTTGCCTGCTCCACAGCGACGCTCGTGGTCTGGATATTCTTCTCGGCTGCCTGGAGGGAGAGGAGCGCCGTGCGGACCTCCAGCTGGATGCTCTCATCCGTCTGAGCCGCCGTCTCCTTTGCCTTCAGGAGAGCTGCATTTGCCTGGTTGACATTTGCCTGGGTCACGCCATTGTCGAAGATGTTCCAGGAGGCATTGAGGCCCACCTGCCACTGTTCGGAGTAGTTATCCTTGAAGGCGTCATCGCCAGCGATGGTCTTCGTGGCGGCGGCGTTCACCGTGGGGAGATTCCCGGCCTTTGCGGTCTTTACCGCAGCCTCCGCCTCCTTGATGGCGTACTTTGCCGCCAGGCTGTCCGGGCGGTTCGTCAGGGCGTAGCTCGTGCAGTCCGCGAGGTTCAGGTTATACTTTTCATACTTGAGCCGGTCGCGGATATCGAGGTCCGTATCCGTGGGGAGGCCGATGACGTTATTCAGCGTAGAGACGGCCACATCGTAGTTGTTCTGGGCCGTGACGAGGGACTGCTGGGCATTGGCGAGGGCCACCTCGCTGGCCAGCACGTCGCTCTTGGCGACGGTGCCCACGCGGAACTGGGCGTTGACGTTATTGAGGTGCTCCTGGAGGGTGCGCACGGAGTCCTGCTGGACGCCGATGAGGTTGCGGGCCTGGAGGACCTGATAGTAGTCGCTGGTGGCCTGCTCCCGGATGCTCTGCTTCGTGGCCTCGAGGCTGAGGTCAGCGGCGTTCAGCGCATAGCGGGCCTGCTCTGTATTGCCTGCCACGGAGGGATTGTAGAGGGGCATGCCAACGGAAGCAACGTTGCCCCACTGGGAGCCATCGATGCCCTGCAGCTTGTAGGTGTCGCCACCTGTGGAGTAGGCCGTCGTGGACCAGGTGAGGCTGGGGCCCATGGTGCGGCGGGCGCTGGAGAGAGCCCACTTCGCCGAGTCCACATTCGTCAGAGCTTGGCGGATAGTGCGGTTATTGGCGAGCGCCATGCGGATGCTGTCGCCGAGATCCAGTTGGACCTTGTCGGCAGCAAAGGCGGTGCCGACGGAGGCCGTCATGAGGCCTGCAGCCACGAGCATGGACAGTTTCTTATAAAAACGCTTTTTATTGAACAAAATAAATCCCTCCACAAAGGAAACCTCAATTTTGCCTAGTGTACCACATTTTTCCAGAAAAAAACATTAAAAAGACTGGGAAATTCCGAAATATGTGGCCCGCTTCTCGCCGTCGTTCACATTGTCCATCTGGCCCATGATCCAGGTATCGCTGCCACCGAGGCGGTAGGCGGCCTGCATTCGGAGCTTGCCGTCGTCGAAGTCGTAGTAGTCGGCGGAGACGCGGAATGAGTCCTTCGGGTAGTAGTCGACGCCCACGCCCATATCTCCCTGCATGAGGCCGGCCCGGCCCACGATAGAGCCGCGACGCTTGCCCACCTGCACATTGGCCTCGGTATCGTCGCCGATATTGTCCGCGCCAACCCGCAGGAAGGCGGATCCCTCCTTTCCGATGTCCACGTTGAAGTTCGTCTTCCAGTCATGCTCGCCGCCGCTATAGAGCATGTCCACACTACCCCGCATCTCGATCTCGTCCAGCTTGTCCATGGACTTTATGGCTCTTGCGGATATGTCGCGGGCATTGGCGATGGTCTCCTTGAGCTCCTTGCCCGTCTCCGGGTCGCCGATGGAAGCATCCAGCGTCTCGGCTATATGGGAGATACGGCCGCTGGCCTCCGTGATATTCTGGAGGGTGGTCCGGAGATTCTCCGCTGTCTGGGGATCGGCGCCTACAGTGGAAAGGTTTGCCATCATGGCCTCGGTGCTCTGCATGGTGCTGTTGAGGCCTGCCATGGCAGAGTTCAGGTTCGTGAGGATGCCCGTGATATTGCCCTGGTTCTGCTGCATGGTCTGTTCCATAGCGGCCAGGAGCCCATTTAGATGGGCCGTCGTATCCTTGACATTGACCACCATCAGCAGGATATTTTTCTGGAAGTCCGGGTTGCCGGTGATGCCCTCCAGGGACTTCAGCATGTCCTTTGCTTCCCGCAGGAGGTCTGTCGCCTCGGAAAACAGCTCATCCATGCCTGCCGTCTCCGTGCCGATGAGGAAGTCGCCGTCCACGAGATAGGATCCCTTGTCGGCTGTTGGCGTGATGTTGATGAATTTATCCCCCATGACGCCGTCAGAGCCGATGGCAACCTTCGAGCCGCGGGGTATCTTCGTCCCTTCCTTGATGGCAAGCGTCACCGTCACGCCGTTGCCATCGTTCTCGATGGATTTGACACTCCCAATGGGGACACCGGAGAGCCGGACCGTGGACTGGGGCGTCACCCCCACCACCTGCTTGAAGCTGGCGTAGAGCGTGTAGCCCTTTCCTGTGCCAAAGTGGGCGCCCGATAGCAGGATGGCGACGGCTGCAAAGAGCACGATGCCCACGAGGGTGAAGGCCCCCACCTTTGCCTCTGTTGTCATAGAATCCCTTCCTTCCCTTTCCTATCGGTATCCCGCTCCATGCGAAGCGTATGGAAAAACGCCTGGACCCTTGGATCCTTCAGTGCCTGAAATTCCTTTACGGGGGCAAAGGCGATGAGTTCCCCCTCGTAGATCATGGCGATGCGGTCGGCGATGCGGCAGGCGCTCGCCATGTCGTGGGTGACGACGATGCTCGTCACCTGGAGCTCCTTTTGCATCTCGATGATGAGCTCGTCGATTTTCTCCGTCGTCAGTGGATCGAGGCCGGAGCTGGGCTCATCGTAGAATATGGTCCGGGGCTCGAAGGCGATGGCCCGGGCAAGCCCCACCCGCTTTTTCATGCCGCCGGAGAGCTCGTTTGGCATGAGGTCCTCCACGCCCTCGAGGCCCACCTGGTGAAGCTTCTCCTTGACGATTTGCTGGATCTCTGCCTCGCTCTTTTTCGTGTGCTCCCGGAGGCCAAAGGCCACATTGTCCCCCACCGTCATGGAGTCAAAGAGGGCGGAGTACTGAAAGACCATGCCCATGGAGAGGCGCACCTGGTCGAGCTCCGCCTCGCTCATGGGGGCGATATCCTGCCCGTCGATCCAGATCTCCCCGGAGGTGGGACGGATAAGGCCCACCAGGAGCCGGAGAAGCGTGCTCTTGCCGGAGCCGGATCCGCCGATGATGGCGATGGTCTCCCCGTCCTCGATGGTGAGGCTGATGTCCTTCAGGGCGGCCTTTTCGCCGAAGTTCTTGTTCACATGCTTCAGTGCAATCATGGTTTCCTCCAGGCCTCAGTATAGGAAGAACGTCAAAATCGCGTTCAGCAGGAAGATCATCACGATGGAGGCCACCACCGTCTTCGTGGTGGCGCGGCCCACCCCCTCGGCCCCATCCGGGCAGTGGAGCCCGTAGTAGCAGCCAAGGACGGCGATGACATTGCCGAAGAAGATGCCCTTGAACACGCCGCCGGTGAAGTCAAAGAGCTCCACAAAGCGATGGATGGAGTCCAGGAAGGAGTAGCTGGTGATGCCGGAATAAAAGACGGCAATGACCCAGCCGCCAAAGACGCCGACGATGTCTCCAAAGACGGTGAGGAGGGGCACCACGATCATGCAGGCCAGCATGCGGGGCACGATGAGGTAGTTCACCGGGCTCACCGCCATGACCCGGAGGGCATCGATCTGCTCCGTGACCTTCATGGTGGCGATCTCCGCCGTGATGGCAGATCCCACCCGGCCGGCGCAGACAACCCCCACGAGGACGGGGCCTAGCTCACGGCCGATGGCGATGGCGATGACGCCCCCCACGGTGCTCTGGGCACCGAAGCGGATGAGCACGTCCGCCGTCTGGAGTGTCATGACGACGCCCGTAAAGAGGAGCGTCAGAGATACGATGGAGAGAGAGTCCACCCCCAGGTGAGCCATCTGCCCAAGGATGCTGCGAAAGCGGGGCCGCCGCCCCACCTCCCGCATGGTCTGGGCGTAGAGCAACACAATGGTACCAAGCCCCGTGAGCTTCTCCAGGACAAACGCCCCTAAGCCTTCCAACAACCGAACCACCGCGCACCACCCTCCTATCCCAAAGCCTCCAGCGCCTACGAAATCCATTTTATCATAATGAATAAATTATACCCTTTCTCACTGGAGTTGTAAACCTTGCCCTACAGGAAAAGAATTGAAGAACGACAGAATTTCCGCTATAATCAAGCCAGATACCATTTGAATGCTATAAAGGAACGAGACTTCATGACGAAAAAAGTATACGCTGTTCGACGAGGACGATCCACGGGGATATTTACAACCTGGGCGGAGTGCAAGAAGCAGGTGGATGGCTTCCAGGGGGCGCGCTATAAAGGCTTTACGGATCCCCAGGAGGCGCTGGCGTGGCTGGCGGGGGAGGATTCTCCCCGGGCTGGTGCATCCTCCAGCTCCTTTGCGCCCCGCAGAGCTCGGCCTGCAGCCCCTGCCACCTCCGCCCCTGCCGCCCCGCCGGAGGACAGCGACTATCTCATCTATACGGATGGCTCCTGCCTGAAAAATCCGGCAGGGCCCGGCGGCTGGGCCTGCGTCATCCATACCCGTGCCACGGGGGAGCGACGGGAGATCTCCGGCGGCACCCCCTCCACCACCAACAACCGCATGGAGATGCAGGCCGCCATCGCCGCCCTCTCCTACCCTGACGCTCCGTCGAAGATCACCCTGTGCACCGACAGCCAGTACCTGAAGAACGGCCTGACGAAGTGGATCTTCAGCTGGAAAAAGCGAGGCTGGAAGAAGGCGGACGGCACGGAAGTGCTCAATCAAGACCTCTGGCGGGAGCTGGACGCCCTCGTATCAAAGCACCAGGTGTCCTTCCACTGGGTCAAGGGCCACGTGGGCGTGCCAGAAAACGAGCGCTGCGATGAGCTAGCCAGAAGTGAAGCAATGCGCTACATGTAATGCGGATTCATAGGAAGCCCGTCCAGAAGCCGGGTTACATCCGTCTCGCAGACTCCCCCTGACCCTATCGGGCCATCCCCCTCGAGAGGGGGACGAGG
>CAMCRT010000019.1 GCA_945877355.1 uncultured Mitsuokella sp.
AGTCCTTGCTGCAGATGCCGGAGAGCGTCCAGGCAAGGCACAGGATGAAGATGGCAGGCGTCATGGCCTTGAAGCCCCAGCCGAAGCTATCGCAGAAGGAGTTAAAGGAGATGACCCGCCGCGGCAGGTACAGGAGACCCGTAAAGACAAAGGCGATGAAGGAGCCCAGCACGAGGGATTTCGAGGAGTCGCAGTCCGCGAAGGCCTCGGCGATGGTCTTGCCCTCGTGGATACCGCCGGTGTAGAGCATGCCATAGATGCAGGCGGCGATGAGGACGATGAGGGGCAGGATGAGGTCGATGATGCGCCCCTTGCCCTCCTCCGTGCTGACCGACGCCTCCGCCGTATCCTGGTACTCCTTCGGGATCTCGAAGTGCTCATTGTTGCGCTCGATGCTCTTGCCCATGGCGGCAAAGTCGCGGCCCGTCCAGATGACGAAGAGCATGAAGAGGATGGTCAGCCAGGCATAGAGATTGAAGGGGATGGTCTGGAGAAAGAGGGAGAACCCGTCGATGGTGGAGTCCTCCGGCAGCGACGAGCCCACAGCTGCCGCCCAGCTGGACACTGGCGCAATGATGCAGATGGGCGCCGCCGTGGCGTCGATGATGTAGGCAAGCTTCGTCCGGGCGATCTGGAACTTGTCCGTGACAGGCCGCATGACGGTGCCCACGGTCAGGCAGTTGAAATAGTCATCGATGAAGATGACGAGCCCGAGGAGAGCCGTCAGCAAGAGGGAGCTGCGCCGCCCGTGGATGGTCCGGGCTGCCCACTCCCCGTAGGCCCGGGTCGCCCCGGACCGTGTGATGGCGGCCACGAGGATGCCCAGGATGACGAGGAACACAAGGATGTTGACATTGCTCCCCACCTTGTCCGCCATGACGGCAAACATCGTCAGGATGGACTCGATGATATTGCCCCCCGTAAAGAGCAGCGCCCCCGAGAAAATGCCGATGATGAGCGACATATAGACTTCCTTCGTCCAAAGCGCCAGCACGATGGTGATGACCGGCGGCAAAACGGACCAGGCTGTTTCTGCCATAAGAATGTTACCTCTTTCTATTCAAAATGTATAGCAGTTGCTATCTTGCTCCATTGTATAATAGAACGCTGTTTCATGCAAGAAAGTTAAGGAAAGAACAATTCATCCCGGCGAAACCTGCTCCGTCCCGCGCCGGAGCAACACCCCTTCCTCACGGGCCACAGACTCCAGCCGCTCCGTAAAGCCCCAGAACGAAAAAATAGTATAATGATACGTACCCGGGTACTTCTTCTGCGGAAATTTTTTCTTTAGTTTCGTGAGGACCTCCACATCGGCCGGCTGATGACGGTACTTGCACTCCGCCAGAAGAAATTCCCTTCTCTCCCGGTCCGTCGCCACGCAGTCGATTTCCTCCGCGATAGCCTGCTTCTTCCCCTCCACCACATGGGTGACCTTGTCCCACCATCTGCCGATTTGCGAAAAGTGAAAAGGCAGCGCATCCGACCGATTGCATTCCCTGAGATACTCCATGCATACCGTCTCATAGGCATGGGACACAAATGCATGGAGCCTAGGCGCAATCTGGTACCGCCAGACCCCCTCCACATCCCCGGACTCCAGCTCGGAGTAGCTGCCATAGACAAAGGCATACCAAAACCGAAAATAGGAATCCGTCAGCAGGTATTGCCCCCGCTGGCTCCCCTCCCGCTTTCGGAGGGACTGCAGGACAGAGAATTCCCGGGTGACGATGCCGAGCTCCATTAGATTTTTGAGATACACGCTCAGCTTTGTCTTGTCGATCTGCGTCTTCGTATGAATCAGCGCCAGCGTGTTGCTCCCGAGGGCAATCGCCTCGATGATGGCATTGTATACGCTCGTCTCCCGCAGCTCCTGATGCAGGAGGAAGTCCACTTCATTATATAGCACGCAGCCCTTCCGCAGGATATTCTCCCGGATATTTTCCGATAGCGTTCTATTCGCGTCAAACTGGATCAGATAATGGGGAACGCCCCCCAGGATGGCGTAAGCTGTGATTTGCTCCTCCTCTGTGTAGTCCGGGAAGAAGTCCCGCACCTTTCGGAAGGGCAGGGGATTCAGTTTATAAATGCCCGTTGCCCGTCCATACAGCGGATTCTTCTCCGCCAGGAGCTCTTCCTCCATAAAGCTCATGGAACTGCCACAAAGGATGAGAAGAACATTTTCCCGCGAGAGCTCATGATCCCAGAGGTTTTGGAGGATGGAAGGAAGCTCGGGATTATTCCGGCAGGCATAGGGGAATTCATCCAGAATGACGATTTTCTTCCCCTCTCCCGGAATCGTCCCGATGCTCTGAAGGGCAGCCTCCCAATCGGGAAAGCCCGTAAGATACCGCGCCGCTGGCATCCCCGTTTCGAGAAGCCGCTTGGAGAAACGCGCCAGCTGCTCCATATCCGTGCATTCCGTGCAGGCATAAAAGACGGCCTGCTTGTCCGCGATAAACTGACGCAAAAGCTCTGTCTTTCCGATGCGCCGCCGTCCATATAGCACGATGAGCTCCGCCTTGCTCGAGGCATAGCGCTCCTCAAAGTATCGAAGCTCCTCCTCACGACCAAGAAACATGGCATTCTCCCTTTTTATAATCACGATTATTATAATCACGATTATAATATCACGTCTTCGTACAGAATTCAATCAGCAAAATATCCCGGCAGCTTCTCCGCACCATCCAGTCCATCCCCTCCAAGAAAGCCAAGCCCTTCAAGCTATGGCGGGACCAGATGGGAAAGGAGTGGATTGAGAAGGCCCTCGCCCCTAAGTTTCCACTACAAAAATCAAGCAGCATGGCACAACTCCTCCGATGTACCATGCTGCTTTTCTGTACAATTCTGCTTATAGACCAGACAGGATCCGCTCGGCAGATGCGATTCACGCATCCCAGCCCAGCTCCTGCTTGTATCGTGCCACCCAGGAAAAGGGCTCCAGCCCTCCAGAAGGACAAGGATTGCTCGGGCGAAGCGTCCCATCTCCACGGCCCGGGCATCAGGCGCTGCCTCCCGATCATAGCTCCTGCTCTGTGATACGTATGATTTCATCAGCCAGGCGGTCTGCACTTTCCAGCTGCAGGTGGATGCCATCCGTTGTATGATACTCCGTCCAGTCAAACGCCTGCCAGCGATACTCCTCTGGCGGGTACACTTCCTGGCAGATGCGCTTCACCGCTTGCATCTCCCTGCTGTCCTGCACCTCTGGCGCATTTGGCGTCATGCAGAGGAAGACCTTGACCCCCTCTTCCCGGAGCATAGCGATCTTCCCTTTCATGCCGAGCAGTTCCTTGCGGAATTTCTCCTCGTCCAAGGGCTTGTCATAATCCGCTCTCACACGTTCCATCGTCATGGCCGTCGGCAACGCAGGATTATCCTTTTCCACCGGTCTTGCGCCTGCTCCCCCCTTTTTATACGCCTGATTCAACATATAATATACCACCGCATCCGGGCGGTCATACTCCCGCAACAGCGGGAAATCATGCCACCAGCTCGTCTTCGCCAACAGCTCCTGGTCGCAGCCCCGGAGCAGCGTGTCATTCATCTCAATCCACACGGCCTTCGGTTTCTCCCCGGCCTGGGCCTTACGGACGACGATCTCCAGACCGGTCTGGGAAGCACCTCCCGCCATGGCAAGATTTTTCCATTCCGTATTTTTCTGCGTGACAGGGAGACGGAACATCTCAGATGATCCAAGAACGACGAAGGGAGCCCCCCCTTTGGAAAAGGCATACCGCTGCGCCTTGATGATATTCGTCTGGCCCTGGTAGGTTCCTTTCTCAAAGGCAGGGAGAAAGCAAACAAACATTCCATAGAATAAAAGAAGCGCGAGAAAAAACGATGCCGTCCGCACCACGAAGGAAAGTTTTTTAGAACTGGAAATAGATGAACGCATCACTCGACCCCCGATTGACAAATATCAGAAACAACATCACCGCATAGACAAGGGGCTCGAAGCGAGGCCAAAGCCGATGCTCTGCCCAGTGGCGCAATGCCCCTGCGTGGTACAGGACGACCGGCACGGCATAGAGCAGACAAAAGAGAATGACGGTCTTATCGACGAATGCCTTGCCAGTCTGCAGCCAATTTGTGAGCATACGCCAGGTGTATTGCATCGCCATCGAGAAATCCGGAAGCTTGAAGAAGAGCCATGCCCAGGATACGAGCAGAAATACCACGAGTCCTTTCAGGATGGAAGCCAGCGCATCCGCCTCATACCGCTGTGACAGGCGGTGCCCCCAGCCGGTCTCTGATATCAGCCGCTCCATCGCGAGGAGAGTGCCATGGATACCTCCCCAGGCCAAGTAATTCCAGCCTGCACCGTGCCATCCCCCCCCCAGGATCATGACGATAAAGAGATTCAGATAGGTGCGGACATGGCCTTTCCGATTTCCTCCCAAAGAAAAATAGAGGT
Organism: uncultured Mitsuokella sp.; assembly: GCA_945877355.1. Taxonomy (GTDB): domain Bacteria; phylum Bacillota; class Negativicutes; order Selenomonadales; family Selenomonadaceae; genus AWVT01. Next base: position 4,415 of record CAMCRT010000019.1, read on the forward strand.
ACTCCTTCAGCCATGCCGAGAGGGACATGTGCCAGCGCTGCCAGAACTCACGGAAAGAGCGGGAAATATAGGGAAAGTTGAAATTGCTGGGCAGCTCATAGCCGAAGAGCGCAGCGATGCCGATGGCAATCAGGGAATATCCCGCAAAGTCCGCGAAGATCTGGATAGAGTAGCCGATCATCATCATGAAAAGCTGCAGGGATCCGATGTCGAGAAAATAGGGATACGCGATCCAGAAGGTATAGTTCTGGATATTGTCCGCCACCACCATCTTCAGGAAGTAGCCCAGTATCAGGATCTTGGCAATGCGAAGAAGATCGACATCGCCGAAGGACTTTTTCTGGATCTGCGGATAGAAGGTATAGGCCTTGACGATAGGCCCGGCGATTGAGTGGGGGAAAAAGGAAATGAAGAAGATCGTCTTCAGGACGTGCTCCTTGAGCGGAGGCCTTCTTGCAGAAAAGAAGGAATGATCATTCCGAAGCACATCCACCAGGAGGCCGATTCCCTGAAACGTATAAAAGGAAATGCCAATGGGGAGCGGAAGCGTCAGCAGAAACTCCCCCGGCCCCGATACACCGAAAAACGTCGTGTAGATCAGCTTCCCATACTTGAAGAACCCCAGCAAGGAGAGGTTCAGCACGATGCCCATAGCCGCCAGGGCAAAACGCTTTCTGTGCTCCGTGCTCTGCCACACGAGATAGCTGAATACCGAGTTCACAGCAACGGACAAGATCAGGAGAAGGACAAATTCCAGATGATTGACCGCATAGAAAAAGAGTCCGCCCGCTATGAGGATAAAAAGCTGGACAGCTCGGAACGGCGGAAAATAGTAAAGTACCAAGAGAATCGGGAGAAACAGAAAGAAAAATTCCGGCGAGTGAAACAACATGCTTTTAAACCTCCAACTCCCATCTCACCTTGCCCCCACGGAAATATCCGATCTGAGCTGCACCTAAGCGGGCCCATGCTCTTCGACCGGAATGGGCTGGCGCATGGCGATGGGATTTTGATAGTCAAGGAGTCATCCAGCCATACTTTCCAATCCACATTTTCCGCCAGCACTCCAGCGGGCTCGCCGCCAATCACAGCATGTTCCTGTGCAAACTTCTTTGCCACAGGCTCCCAGTCGTCACAATACGCCAGATTCACTCTATCAGCAAATTTCACCAAGCCGCCCACCTCCTATATCCTACGGGAGCTATGTAGGTCAAATATCCCGACATAGCAGACGATTGGCTGACGTTGACCGCTAAAGGCTATCGATGGGATACACGTTCCTACCATCATGCAAGAGCATCTGCTAGGCTAGCAAATTCAGCAAGAGACAACGTCTCTCCTCTGCGCTTGGGGTCGAGACCTGTCTTGGCGAAGGCCTCGGCCACAGCCTCCTGGGGGAAGCCGCCGCCCTTTAGGGCGTTGGAGAGCGTCTTTCTCCGCTGGCCGAAGGCGGCGCGAACGACGCGGAAGAATAGCTTTTCATCCTGCACGGTGACGGCGGGCGTCTCTCGGACGCGGCAGGCCACGACAGCGCTGTCCACCTCCGGGGCGGGCAGGAAGGAGCGGGGCGGGACAGCCAGGACCGTTTCCACCTCCGTGTAGTACTGGACAGCCACAGAGAGGGAGCCGTAGTCCTTGGAGCCCGGCCTTGCCCCCATGCGGTCGGCCACCTCCTTTTGCACCATGGTCACCATGTCCGTGATGGGCAGCCGCCGCTCGAGAAGCGTCATGAGGATGGGGGTCGTGATGTAGTAGGGTAGATTCGCCACCACCTTGAAGGAGCCCTCCCCCATGAGGGCAGGGATATCCACCTTCAGGATATCGCCGGGCACGAGGGTGAAGCGTTCGTAGCCCTTCAGAGTCTCGGATAGAACCGTAGGGAGCTTCTTATCCAGCTCCACCGCCGTCACGTAGGCCCCCGCCTCCAGGAGCCCCTGGGTCAGCGTGCCGATGCCGGGGCCGATTTCCAGTACCCGGTCCCCGTCCGACACGTTTGCCGCCCGGACGATGCCAGCTACGATGCCCTTGTCGATGAGGAAGTTCTGCCCCAGACGCTTTGAGGCGTGGAGGCCGAAGGCCTTCAGGATCCGCATTGTCGCGTCCCGGCTCGCAATATTCGGGTGAATCACATCATTTGCCGCCATCTTCTTCCTCCATTTCCTTGAGCGCCGCGTCAAATTCCTCCCGGGTCACGCCGTAATGGTTGAGCCGGTGGAGGAAGGTCTTGGCATTGGCAAAGCCCAGGCCCAGCTTCTCCCCGAGGCGCGCCCGCCGGTCGCTGGCGTCGGCCGCGCCCGATAGATTGTTGCGCGTAAGATCCCTGCTCTCGAAGAGCTCTGTGGCCTCCCAGCCGAGGGTCCGGACCTTTGCGAGGGCCTTCCGGATGGACTTGGGGCTCGCCTGCTCCACGCCGATGTCGTTATTGGCCATGGCCTCCTCCCGGGGGATGAAGGCGTGCTTTGCATTTGGGAAGCGCTTGGCGAGGAACTTCCTTATGCGCTCCCCTGCCGAGTCCGGATCCGTCAGGATGATGATGCCCCGCCGCTTCTCAGCGTCGGCGATGTCCTTCAAGCTACGAGGCGAAAGGGAAAAGCCTCCCGTCGTGATGCAGTCCGCCTCCACCGCCTTGCCGATGGCGACCACATCCATCTTTCCCTCGACGACGAGAACCTCTTTTATCATAGTATCTCCTTTACACAAATGCCCTTGGACTCGTCCGACATCCGCATGACATCTTCCCCGTAGACTCCCCCTGCCCCTGCGGGGCATCCCCCTCGAGAGGGGGACGAGGCTAGACTCAGCAGCTTGTCAATGGTACGAGGCATCGGTGAAAGCCGACAGGCAGGTCTTGGAGTCTTTGGACTTGGACTTTCCATTGCGAGCGTGGGATTCCTGCTTGCCTCCCTCTCGAGGGAGGTGGCACGCCGAAGGCGTGAGGTCGGGAGTCTCCCTCAGAGCATGTCCTTTACTGCACGCCACACGTCCTCCTGTATGGCCTTAATGGGGCGGGGCTCGCCATCCTCGCTGCAGCGTACCGTCTTCCAGCCGTACCGGGCTGCAAGAAGCTGATAGGCATCGTAGCAGCGGGCGAGATAATCCTTGTCCTGCTCGTGGATATCCTCCGCCTGGCCGCTCGCCTTCGCCCGGGCGTCGATGAGCCGAGCTGCCACCTCCGGGGCCATATCGAGGAATACGACCCGATCCGGCACCGGGAGGCCGAGCTTCTGGAATTCAAAGTCCCAGAGCCAGTCGAGGAACTTATCCCGCTCCGGCCCTGCCCCCAGCTTTACCGCCTGGTGCACCATGTTCGACGTGGTGTAGCGATCCGCCAGCACGATGCCCCCCGCTTCGTAGAAGTCCTTCCACTTTGTCCGGTAGGAGGCAAAGCGATCCACGGCGAAGAAGGTGGAGGCTGCGTAGGCATTCACGTCCTCCGGCCGCTTGCCAAAGGCCCCGCCGAGATAGAGCCGCACGAGGGCCGAGCCCTCCGCCTCGTAGTCGGGGAACTCCACCCGTTTGACCGGATGCCCCTCCTGCGCCAGCTGTTCGTAGAGCAGGCGCGTCTGGGTCGCCTTGCCGGAGCCGTCTCCCGCCTCCAGAATGATGAGTTTTCCCTTGCTCATAGTTTCTCCTTCACAACCTGCAGGCCGCGTAGCCGCTCTGCCCCCGTGCCCAGGACCCGGCCGCCGAGGGCCTGCAGCTCACGTACATAGGAGAGGGCCTCCTCCGTCACCCGATCCCCCGGGGCCAGCACCGGCACCCCCGGCGGGTAGAAGGTGATCTCCTCCGCCGCAATGCGCCCCACGGCTTCCGCTAGGGGCAGCCGTTCCTTTTCCGCAAAAAACGCCTCCAGGGGCGTCAGAACAGGGCTTGCCGCCGGCGGCAGGGCGACAGATGGCAGCGGGCCAAGGTCAGCCTCCCGCCGGTGCTCCCGGGCGAGGGCAGCGAGGGCCTCCACCAGCCGCTCCGCCTCCTCCGGCCCGTCGGCGTAGGTCAGAAGGAACAGCACATTCCGGGCGTCCGAGAGCTCGCACTGGACCTTGTACCTGTGGCGAAGGATATCCTCCGCCTGAGGGCCCGTGAGGCCAAGGCCCGTGACCTGCACCGTGAGCTTCGTGGGGTCGAGATCCGCAACTCCTGCGGCCTTGGCGTATTCCCTATCAAAACACCAGAGTCCGTCGATTTCATTGATGCGCACCCGGGTCCTTTCCGCAAGCTCCACGGCCCGCCCCCAGAGCTCCTCCCCCTGCTCCGCCATTTGGAGCCTCGCGATATCGATGGAGGCCATGAGGAGCTGATTCGGGCTCGTGGTCTGCAGGAGGCTCGAGGCCTCCCGCACCCGCTCCCTCGGGACGCGTCCGCCCTTTGCGAGGAGCAGGGAGCCCTGGGTCATGGCACCCAAGAGCTTGTGGGTGGACTGGGCCACGAGATCCGCCCCGGCATCGATGGCCTGCAGGGGCAGTCGCGCTGAAAAGGCCAGATGGGCCCCATGGGCCTCGTCCACCGCCAGCACCATGCCGGCAGCGTGGAGAAGCTCTGCGATTTCCGAGAGCTTCGTCGTCATGCCGTAGTAGGTGGGATTCACGAGAAGGGCGCCCTTTGCCTCCGGATGGGCCTCGATGGCCCGCCGCACCGTCTCGGCCGTCACCCCCAGAGGGATGCCCAGGCGCTCGTCCGTCTCCGGTGGGAGGTAGATGGGCCTTGCCCCCGCAAGCACCAGGGCCCCGTAGACGGAGCGATGGGCATTTCGCGGGACGATCACCGTATCCCCCGGCCCCGCCATGGCCAGCACCATGGTCTGGATGGCTCCGGTGGTGCCATTTACCATGAGATAGGCCGCGTCCGCCCCGTAGAGCTCCGCCGCGAGGCGCTCCGCCTCGGCGATGGCCCCGTGGGGATCGTGGAGGTCGTCCAGCTCCTCCATGAGGGAGACCTCCTCTCGGAGCCCCTCCTCTGTCACCAGGCGGCGAAGGAGCTCGTGGGCTCCCCGGCCCTGCTTATGACCCGGCGTATGAAAGGCCAGAGCCCCGTCTGCTGCATAGGCCGCCATGGCCTCGGCAATGGGCGCCCTCCCCATAGACCTCCTCATTCCTTCTCCATCTGCATGCCAGAGGAGCGGCGAGCTCCCCCCGTGCTGCCGACGGAGCGGCTCTTGACATCCTGGGTCTTGCGGGAGAGCTGCTTGACCTCCTTCGAGTCAAGCTCCTGGGGCGCACGGTTCGGAATGCGCAGGTGGACGCGAGTGCCTTTCCCCGGTGCGCTCATGACCTGGAACTCCGCCCCGATGATGTGGGCTCGCTCCCCCATGCCTAGCATGCCAAAGTGGCCGCGCACCTCGCCCTCCTCGTTTTCCGCATTCTCCTCCGGCTTCTTGTCCATGTCGAAGCCCTTTCCACTGTCCTCGATGAGGATGGAGAGGGCCTGGGCACTGTAGAGCATGCGCACCCGGGCCTTATCCGTCTCTGCGTGGTGGGCCACGTTATTGAGGGCCTCCTGCACGATGCGGAAGATGGCCGTGGACACGTGCTTCGGCAGGTCATACTGCTTCCCATCCACGCTGAAGGTGGCGTGGAGGAGCCCCCGGGCATCCATCTTGTCAATGAGCTGCTCGATGGCCGCCGGCAGCCCGATGTCGTCCAGCTCCATGGGACGCATGTCGAAGATGACGGCGCGGATATCCCGGAGGCACGTCTTGATCTCCCCCCGGAGCTCCTTCACCTCCGCCTTTGCCTGGTCCAGATCCCGGTCCATGAGCTTCTCCACGATGGAGGTGTGGAAGATGAGGTTCGCCATGTCCTGGGCCGGCCCGTCGTGGAGCTCCCGGGAGATCCGATAGCGCTCGTCCTCCTGGGCCTTTATGACCCGGGCCCCCACGAACTGCTTCTGCTGCACCGCCTCGATCTTCCACACAACCCCATGGATCTGGGTGGAGAGATAGGAGAGCACGGAGCCCACCGCCATGGCGAGATGCTCCGCCTGGTTCAGCATGGTGCCGAGGGACCGGAGGCGACGCTCCAGCTTGTCCCGCTCCTGGCGCAGCCCCTTCTCCGTCTCCCGGGCCACAGAGAGGGCTACCTGGGCGCTGGCCACCCGCTCGTAGCATTCGCGGATGCGCTCCTCCGAGTACTCGCCGAAGTTGCTGCTGACCCGCACCAGCTCCTGCTTTTCCTTTTGCTCCTCCGCCGCGAGGGCATCCACCTCGTCGATGGTCACGCGGATCTTCTCCTTGAGCTCCGCCAGCTGCTGGCGAGCCTCCTCCACCTCGCTGCGCGCCGTCTCGTAGATCTCAAATATCTGCTGCTTGTTGGACTCGATCGTGTCAATCGTGTTGTTCAGAATCTGATGCAGCGACTTGCTCGCCTCATCGCCTCCAAAATCCAGCTGCTCTTCGCTCATAGCTGTGCGCACCTCCCATAACGTTACTATTTTACTCTAGGACGGCGACTTTGGCAAAGCTTTTCTGCTTTCCGCCAGCAGAAAAGCCGCAAGCAAGCATCGATCCTTTGAAATATATCCGTCCCGCAACAAAAGGTGCGGCTTCACAGGATACTATCCATATGAAGCCGCACCTCTTGATGTTCCATGCCTATAGGATAAGCGCCATCCCACCTATCAAAGCATCTCCTTTTTCAGGAACGCCTCCTCCGAAATGTCCAGCTGCTTTGCCGCAACCGAGGCGGTGATGATTCCCTGGGCCACGAGAGACTTCAACGCTGCAAATGCCCCCTCCTTCAGGCCTTCCTTTTTCCCTTCCTTTATTCCTTCCTTTTTTCCGGCCCGTCTTCCCAAGCGCATCATGCGCTCGCTGTACAGCTCTAGCACCTTTCCGCCCATGATGTGATCCACTCCTTTTTTCGTCCTGTGATATTCCCGCAAAATATGGTCTGCCACCCGCACGATGAGCTCGGACATATCGACATACTGCCCGAGCTTTCCCTCCTGCACGAGGAATTCCTGCAATCTTTCAGCTAGTCCCTGCATCTCTTCCAGCAGCTTTTCCCTCCGCTTTGCGTCCGCCTCGATTTGAGCGAACAGCTTCTCATACCGCATGAGATAATAGGGCAGAAAGATGAGCATCCGCTTTTCAAATATTTCATCCAGTGAAAAGTCCGCCAGCCGTATGAGCGGCACCTGGTACAGCTTGCTCTCGCCATCTGGAAAATCCACCATGGCACGGAGCTCCTTCGGTGTCCGGCTATTGCTCCGCAGATAAAGCACCGCCGAAGAGGGAAACCGGATATGCAGGATGCCATCCTCATCCTTTCGCGCGTCCTCAATTGCCGCCGCTGAATCATACGCAAACATCCGAAGCACCATCTGACCGTCCTGCGTACTCTGACACTCGATATGGTAGATATGCCCTGCTATCTCGAGCATGGAATCCGTGATGATTTTCCGATGCTTCTCCAGATGCTCATTGCGTAGCTGTTTCTGCTCGATATCCTCGGGATAATCCGTATGAAAGACAAGATTGATAAGCGGCACGACCCACTGTGGCATCTTCTGGGTAATCGTGCGATAGACATCATCAAAAATCGTCCCATTGTCCTTCCGCTTGACCTTCGCCACACACACCACCTCCCCGCCAGCAAGCAGCCATACTTCTTCTCTTACAAATATTATAACAGCTTTTCTGTTCGTTTTCCATAGAAATTGTATTGTTGCATACAACAATCGGACTATATCACATTTATACCCCCGCAAGACAAAAGAAGCAGGCCACGCTCCCTGAGCTCCCGTCATGTCCCAGATGACAATGCATTGGTGCCCTGGTCACGGTGTTATCCACAGGCAGCTTTCAGATTTCATGCCTTTCCTGTGCTTTTTACCAAGTTATCCACAGGCTTTCGCGCCTTCTCTGTGGATAAGGTGGATAACTTCCGTGGATTTCTCCCCGTCGCCCGCGAACGCCTTCCATTCCCCGCAGCTTGCAATTTCCTCCATTTCCCTATACAATAAATGGAGTATTTTATCGAAAGGAGATACTCCATGAGTATATTCTCGCGGTTCCTGCCGAAAAAAAAGCCGGTGGAAATCAAGAACAACATTCCGAAAGAAAAAGCCATCATCAAGAAGCGCTTTGCCATCTACTGCCACAAACACCACGGAACGGGCGGCGACAAGCTCTGCCCGAAATGCCAGGGCCTCCTCATGACCGTCCTGACGAAGATCAGCCGCTGCCCCTACGGCATCACGAAGCCCACCTGCGACCGCTGCGAGCGCCCCTGCTTCGGCGAGGCCAAGACGAAGGAGTTCCTCACCATCATGCACACCGGCGGCACCCGGATGCTCCTCACCCACCCCATCATGACCGTCCGCCAGAAGCTCATGGATATGGGCTACGACTACGCCAAGTACCAGCAGGAAAAGAAGGCCGTGGACAAGGCAAAGGCCAAGGAAAAAGCGAAGGGCAAGGAAAAGAAGTAACAGAAAATCCACACACAAAAAAATCCGCTTGCATTGCAGGCGGATTTTCTGCTAGTATGAATAGATAAGAGGCACTGCACACGGCAGGCGGTTTTCCTCCCCGCGTCCACTCTATCAGGGCTATACCCGAGATGCTTGGAGAAGGGAGGTGGCAATATGGATCACGATACGATGCTGCTTATGCTCATCCTACTCTTGGTTCTCGCCATAAAAAAATAGCCGCCCCTGTACCAAAGTCGCGGCTATTTTAGCTAAACACTGAGGAAAACCGTTTGTCGCGGTGCCTCTTTCTACGCTTATTATACAGCAGCGCCCCCCTATTGTCAAAGAAAACCCTTCAGTGTGTCCAGCACCCGGTCGCTGTGGTGGCAGGTGCCCCGGACGAAGTCGGCGAGGTACTCGGGGAAGATGGCCTCCCTCTCACAGAGGGCGCAGAGCTCCTCCACCGCCTCTGCCGCCTGGACGTCATACTCGATGCGATGGAGGAGCCTGGCGATTTTTTTTCGGATAGCCGGCGTGTAGATGGACTTCAGAGCCGCCGCCTCCGCCGTGGACCGCTCCGCCCGGAGGAGCCACATCCGGGTGGAAAGATCATGGCTGTAGTCCCCGAAGCCCCGTGCAGCCCAGGCCTCCCCTGCCGCCTGCTCCTCGTCCTGCTCCCCGGGAGCGAAGTGAATTTCCTGGAAAAGAGCCCGCTCCAGGAGCCGCACCACCTCCGCCTTGGCATAGTAATGCTCCTGCTGCACCGGGAACTCTCCCTGCTGCAGATAGTCCAGTACCTGGTGATAGCGGATATTCCGAAAGCTCGTGAGGAGCGCCCCCGTCTCCTTCAACAGGCGGTTCAGCCCCAGCATCAGCCGATACACCTCGTAGGCATCCGTCAGCGCCCCCTCCGCCAAGATCAGGTCGAAGGTCTCCTCGTCAAAGGGCAGCTCCCCCAGCCTGTAGTCAAGGCCATGCCAGCCCTCTGCCAGCCCGCTATATTCTGGTGTATTCGCCACCTCCGGGATATCCGTCACCACATCGATGCGAGCGGTAGGGTAGAGCTGCCGCACCTGGGGCAGGTAGGGCGTGCTCTCCACCAGGAGAATGGCGAGGGGCGCCACGCCCCCTGAGAGAAATACCGTCAAATCGTTTTTCATTCATTTCCCTCCCAAAGGGCGCGGATTGCCGCGCGAAGCGCATGCCCATAGAGCGATTCGTCCATCAGCGGCGAGCGCTCTATTTTTTTGCGCAGCTCCAGCTGCAGCGCGTTGAGCGCCCCGAGATCTGTGGCAAGGCGCTGCACCGCCACCACGTACTCTGCGGGCGATGAGGCAATCCACTCGGCGCAGTCCGCTGCCGCGAGGATTGACGTGCCAAAGCGCTCGCTCCTGCGCTTCCCCGCGAGCGTCACCACCGGCACCCCCATGTAGAGGGCGATAGCCGTCATGGCGCCGCCCGGGTAGGGCGTCGCGTCCAGCAGGATATCGATATCCTGATACTGGGAAAGATAGGAGACCTCCCCCGGACGGATTGCGACCCGATCCATGGGAAGCCCCGCCACCTCCGCCTTTTTCTGGAGGGCCTCCACCCGACCCGGCTCCCGCGTCACATCGTGGAGAGTGAGCGTCGCCTCCGGCAGGCCCTCGAGCACCGCACGGTAGAGCGCTAGGGACGCCTCCCCCAGCTTCAGAAAATTATGAAAGGCCCCGAGGCGCAATGGCCCCGGCCGGCGGGGAGCGCGACTGATCCGCCGCATGTCCTCCCGAGGCGAAAAGCAGAGCATGGAGGAAAGCCGAAGCGGCGGCTCCGCCAGGAACGTTTCCGTCCCCGGCGGGTCCATCATCTCGTCCGACAGGAGCCCGTCGAGGAAGGACAGCCCCGTGGTGTCGAAGTAGCCGATGCCTGAAAGCAGCACGGGCGCCGGCCGCGCCGCGAGGACCGGCAGCGTCACGCCCCCCGCCGAGTGGCCGCCGAGGTCAAAGAGGATGCCGATGGCGTCGGCGCGGATACGGTCCGCCACCTCCTCCGGCGCGAGGCCCCCCACCGACCGATAGGTGTGGGGCACCTGCGACAGGCCAGGCTCCACCGCCTCCCCGTCCCCCATGTCATAGAGATAGACCGGGGAATCCGCGAAAGCTCGGATAAGGGGCAGAGAGAAAAGCGACACCGACGACGGGGAAAAATCCGGTGCGAGAAAGCCGATGCGAAGCGCCTCTCCCCGGCTTGAGGCGGTAGGCACCTCCCCCAGGAGCCTGCCGTATGCCAAATGCTGGCGCAGCATTTCCTCTGGACCAATCCCTGACAGGTAATGAAGCGCAAAGAGATAGTTTGAAAAGTGGCGCAGCTGGGACGCCCGGTAGCGATCCGCCTGCATCGCGCGGAAATACGCCTGGGCGACCCCCTCGGCATCGAGGACCCCAGCAAAGGCCGCCGCATAGAGCTCATGGAGCCGCCATCCCTCCGGGCCCTCCAGAAAGCCCGGATGCTCCGCACGGAACACCGCGAGCGCCGAAAGCAGCGCCTCCCCGTCAGACCGACGGGCCTTTTTCCAGAGAGCCTCGATGCCCTGCCTTTCCTCCCCCGTCATGCTTTTTCCTCCGTGCCAGGCTGCAGATGAAAATAGGCGATCTCCGGCGGGCACCCCAGGCGAAAGGGGAACCAGCTGCCATTTCCCACATGGACATAGCCCGTGCTATCCCCGACATGGACAAAGCCCCGGGTATACTTGAACACCGGGAAAAGGGGCAGGCCGAAAAAGCCGAACTGGCTGCCATGGGTGTGGCCCGTGAGGGTGAGATCCGCCCCGAGCTCCACCCCGTCGTCGATGAACTCCGGGTGATGGGCCAAGAGCACCGTCGGCGCCTCTGGCGGTATTCCCGCCATCGTCTCCTGGGCGTACGCCCTCTTGAGCGCCTCGAAGTTCTTCCGATCCATCGGGTAATCCGTCCCCGCGATATGGAGCCCATTTTCCAGCCGCTCCGAGGAATTTCGCAGGAAGTGGACGGGCGTCCTCTGGAGATAGGAAATCGTCCGATTCACTCCCCGAAAATATTCATGGTTCCCCAGGATAAAATAGATCCCCAGAGGGAAGTCTGCCGCGTGCTCCCCCAGGATGCGGGCCGCCTCCTCATTTTGCGAAGCATCGTCAAAGAGATCCCCCGTGATGGCGAGCAGCTCCGGCCGGCGGGCGGCCACCTGCTCCAGCAGCGCCGCAAGATCTGCCGTGTCAAAGTACGCCCCCAGATGGATATCGCTGAGCTGGGCGATCGTCAGCTCCGCCCCAGGCGCCAGCCCCTTCATGGGGATATCGTAGAAATGCTCCACCGTGCCATGCCGTCCCGCCGTCACCCCGTAGAGAGAGGCACCAGCACCGATCGCGGGAAAGAGCGCCGCCCGCGCCAGCACCCGCCGCCGCGACCCGTCATAGGGCGCCCGCAGCATCCGCCGCCAAGCCCCCCGCAGCCCCGCCGCCAAGAGGAGCAGCAGAGCCGCGAGAAGCTGCGCCATAAAGAGAAATACCACGACGCCACCGAGCCCCGCCACGCCGATATGAAGGGGCGAGTCAAGAGCCAGGAAGGCCGCAGCCAGCACAAGGTCGAGGGCGAGGACACCCCGACGCAGACGGGAAAGCGCCCGTCCCTCACACGCATACCGCAGCGCAAAGAGAAACGCCAGCATCATAAAGGCCAGCACAACACAGATAATGAGGAAAAACATAGACACCCCAGCCGCCACGAGGCGCGGCATACCTTTCCAAAAAAATAAAGCCGCAGAAGAGTATTCTGCAGCTATCCATAGCGAGGGTCAAAGGCCGCTAGGCCAATCCGCGAAGGTGTGCATTTTCCGCTTGTCGCTCCCGATAATACCAACGGGTAGATGTGCCAATGGCCAGGCGTACCGCATCGAGCTTGCCCTGCTTTGCCAGGCGCTTCAGCGATGCCACATCGAAGCCATTGACAGAGAGGTAGCTTGCCGAGAGGAAGCCCACCTGCTTGAGTTGCTTGCGATACCACGTACTGTCACGACGGTCCATCTGAATGCTCTTGATTGCCATCTCAATCCCCTCCATGAACGTGCACTTCGGTCGATCTTTCTAGCTTACATGTCACCCTTCACTATTGTCTAATTATAGCAGAAATTGTAACGATAATCAAGCCTTAGCCGCAAGTAAAATGGACAAACGTCCATCCAAGCAACCTGGATTCCAGATAAAACAATCCCCCCTACTCTCCTGTCCATCGATATAGTCTTGGAAACAAATAGACGTACATGTACGTCTATTTGTTGCTGAAAATAAGAAAAACTGCTAAAATAGAAACAAACAGACGTACATTCTTCCACTTCCGCGAGGTAAAACGATGGAAATTCAACGCGAAAACTATCTGCAAAAACTCATCGATCGCATGGACAACGGTCTTATCAAAGTCATCACAGGCGTTCGCAGGTGCGGAAAATCGTATCTTCTCTTCCAGCTCTTTCGCAAATACCTGCTGCAAAACGGCGTTGATGAGACATGCATCATCACCATTGCCTTTGATCGGTGGGACAGCCGTGCCTTTCGCAAGCCAGATACGCTACTACGACACCTGCGTGAGCTGATTGAGCCCGGCCAGCATTACTATCTTCTCATGGATGAGGTTCAAATGCTGGAGCATTTCGAAGAGGTGCTGAATGAGCTTCTTCACGATGAAAATCTGGATATCTATGTGACGGGGAGCAATTCCCGCTTCCTGTCAAAGGATGTCATCACCGAATTCCGCGGACGCGGCGACGAAATCCATATCTTCCCGCTCTCGTTTTCCGAGTTCATGGGCGTATATACGGGCGATATCTATCACGGCTGGGCAGAATACATGATGTACGGCGGGCTTCCGCTGGCCACATTGATGAAAACGGACGAGCTCAAGACAAAGTACCTTCTGCGTCTCTCCACGGAGACCTATTTGAAGGACATCATCGAGCGCAACCGAATCGAGCGGCAGCAGGAGCTCGAGGATCTTCTCAGCGTCCTGGCTTCCTCCGTCGGAGCACTGACAAATCCATCAAAGATTCTTGCAACCTTTCAGAGCGTCCTGCATTCAAAGCTCAGCTTGTCAGCTATACGCGACTATATCGGCTACTTCGAGGATGCCTTTTTGATTCACCCGGCAAAACGCTACGATGTGAAAGGGCGCAAATATATTGGCACACCACTCAAATATTATTTCGAAGATGTCGGCATACGCAATGCCCAGCTCGGATTCCGACAGACAGAAGAAACACATCTGATGGAGAATATCCTATACAACGAGCTTCGCTTGCGCGGATTCAACGTAGATGTTGGAATGGTCAACAAGAGACGCCTCGACCCTGCCACGGGACGCCGCCTCTCCTCACAGCTTGAAATTGACTTCGTTGCCCATTTGGGAAGTCGCAGGTACTATATCCAATCAGCCCTCACCTTGCCTGACGAGGCAAAGCGCCAGCAGGAAAAGGCCTCTCTCCTGGCGTTGAGTGATTCTTTCAAGAAAATCATCATCGTAAAGGATATCATAAAGCCCCAGTACGACGAGGATGGCATCCTGTTCGTCAACCTGTTTGACTTTCTTCTGCATCCGGAAAGCATAGAAATTTGATTGTTTCGTTGATGTCAGCTATTGTCTGCTGACAAACCAGGGAATTACGACAAAACAGTTTTCAAATCGATAATAACAGATAACTCCTTTCATTGAAGTATGGGGTGTTTTACAAGGGACATAATTTATCCCTCGTGAAACAGCCCCATACTTCTCTATCAGGAATTCCTCGACAACAATCACTCGTCCTGTTCTCGGAAAGCGTCCACCTCAGCAACCGGACCAGCCCAGGACTTGCATCATGGCGGACTGCCAGCCGTCGTAGCGGGACTCCCGCTCAGCCTCTCCGATCTGGGGCGTGAAAAGGTGGGTCTCCTGGGGGAGGGACTGGAGCTCCTCGAGGCTCTTCCAGAAGCCGGTGGCGAGGCCGGCCAGGAAAGCGGCGCCTCTTGCCGTGAGCTCCTTTGTCTCCTGCCGCTCCACGGAGATCCCGAGGATATCGGCCTGGAGCTGCATGAGGAGGTCCGACCTTGCCCCGCCCCCGTCTGCGTGGAGCTCCGTCAGGGGCACGGGGATATCTGCGCCGACGGCCTCGGCGATGTCGCGGATGCGGTAGGCCATGGAGGCGAGGGCCGCCCTTGCGATGTCGGCCCGGGTCGTGGTCTCCGAGAGGCCTACGATCATGCCCCGGGCATTTGCCTCCCAGTAGGGGGCGCTGACGCCCCGGAAGGCGGGGACGAAGTAGACGCCGCTATCGGCGACGCTCGCGGCCAGGGCATTTGCCTCCTCCGGGGAGGCGATGAGCCCGAGGCCGTCCCGCAGCCAGTCCAGGGCAAAGCCCGCCACCATGACGCTCCCCTCCAAGGCATAGGTGGTGGTGTTGCCAAAGGTCCAGGCGATCGTGGTGTTGAGCCCGTTCTGGGAGGGCAGCAGCCTGTCGCCGGTATTGAGCAGGAAGAAGGAGCCCTTTCCATAGGTGTTCTTCGCCGTGCCGGCCGCGAAGCAGCGCTGGCCGAAGAGATCCGCCTGCTGGTTGCCGGCGAGGGCCGTGATGGGGATCTCGGCCCCAAGGACGTCCTTCGCCGTGGTGCCGTAGAAGGCGCTGGTGGGATAGACGACGGGCATGAGGCTGTCGGGAATGCCCGCATGAGCGAGGAGCGTGCTGTCCCAACGCAGCTCCTTCAGGTGGAAAAGCATGGTGCGGGAGGCGTTGGAGCAGTCCGTGGCGTGGATCTTGCCGCCGGAAAGCTTGTAGAGGAGCCAGGCGTCCACGGTGCCAAAGAGGAGGTCGCCGGCCTCCGCCTTTTCCCGGGCGCCTGGCACGTGCTTCAGCAGCCAGATGATTTTCGAAATGGAGAAGTAAGGAGTGAAGACCATGGAGGTCTTCTGCCGGAACTCCTCGGCGATGCCCTCCGACTCCTTGAGTGCCCGGAGCTCCGGGAGGGACTGCTGGGATTGCCAGCAGATGGCGGGAGCGATGGGCTTGCCCGTCTCACGGTCCCATAGCACAGTGGTCTCCCGCTGGTTCGTGATGCCGATGGCCTCGATGTCCGCCGCGTCGATACCGCTGCGCCGCAGGGCCTCCGCCGCCACGAGCCGCTGGATATCGTAGATTTCCTCCGCGTCCTGCTCGAACCAGCCAGGCTGGCGGTGCAGCACGGTCAGCGGCCGCTCCGCATACCCCGCCATGCGCCCCGTCCGGTCAAAGAGGACGGCCCTGTTCTTCACCGTACCAGAGTCCAGAGCCAAAATGTACTTCTTCACAGACTTCCTCCCTCCCCATTCTCCGAAGATGCGTACGTTCCGTGTACCCTGCACTCACCCCGTCTCCGCAAGCGACCGTGCGCTTATCTGCCTAAATACCGGCCTCCATTCAAAACGCGCTTCGCTTGAACGGTGAATTCCGGCCGGGAGCAGAACGCGCACTTTCCTCGCTTGCTCCGCTTAAAGGGTTCGCGCAGGGTACACGAACTTACTGTCGTTTATGTCTCGAGCACGGGCTTCCCCTTGCTATCGTCAAAGGTGGCCGTGCAGCGAGGGTAGTTGGTGCAGCCCCAGAAGGCTCCGTTGCGCCCGCGGATCAGGCGTAGCGTGCCCTCCCGGCAGCGGGGGCAGAGGATCCCCTCCTCCTTTTTCTTTGGGGCCTTCCCCCGCTCGCTCTTTGCCAAAGCCTCCTGGGGGCTTGCGGAGTATTGGGGCTTCTCCTGCCAGCCGCTTCTAGGCTTTGCCATGGCTGCGTAGCTTCGCGCCGCCTCCTCCATCTGGGCCTCGTAGTCGGCGGGCGAAAAGAGGGAGGCGAGCTCCGCCTCGTCGCTGGCAGTGGGCCTTGGGCCGCCTCCCTGGGCGGTGGCGGCCTGCGTCCGGGGGCCGTAGCTCTTCCGACGCTTTGCCGCCCCCTCTAGATCCGGCTTTCCGTCCTTATCGTCACAGGTCATGCGGCACCTAGGGTAGTTGGAGCAGCCCCAGAATATGCCGTTCTTCCCCTTGCGCTGCAGGAGCACGCCCGCCTTGCACCGGGGGCAGATATTTTCCCCCGTCACCTCCATGCGGACGCCCAGGGCCTTCTCGCAGAGGCTTCTTGTAAAGGCAATCTGCCCGGCCAGGAACTCCTCCAGGGTCCCCTCCCCCTCCGACATGGAGTGGAGCTTGTCCTCCCAGACAGCCGTGGAGTCCGGGTACGTCATCTCGTCCGGCAGGGCGTCGATGAGAAGGTACGCCGAGGGCATGGGCACCAGGTACTTCTTCCGGCCCTCCGCCTTCAGGAACTTCCGGCGGATTAGGTCGTCAATGATGGTGGCGCGGGTCGCCTCCGTGCCGATGCCGTAGACATCCTTCAGCTGCTTCTTCGCCTCGGGATTCTTCACGTACTTATGGATCTCCTTCATGCCCGCGAGAAGCGTCGCCGCCGTAAAGCGGACAGGCGGCTTCGTGGTGCTGGTCTTCCGCTCCCCCTGCTGCCAGGTGACCGCATCCCCCTTCTTCATGGCCGGCAGCGACGCGCTCTCGTCCTCCGGATGTTCAGAGCGCTCCTCGCCGGTATCCGACCCCTTCTTTTTCTTCGTGGGATAGAGGGCCCTCCACCCCGCCGACCGCTCCGTGCGGCCGCTGGCGGTGAACCGCTCCCCATGGTGGGTGACCTCGAGCTTCGTCTGGTCGTAGACATGGGGCGGGTAAAACTGGGCGATGTAGGCCCTAGCGATGAGGTAGTAGAGATTCCGCTCCTCCGGCGTCATGGCACTGAGCTTTGCCGGCACCGTCGTCGGGATGATGGCGTGGTGGGCGGAAATCTTCTTGTCATTCCAGGCCCGGCTCTTGCGCTTCACGTCCGCGTCCTTCGTCCAGGCGGCAAGCTCCTCGTCCCCCGCCCCGGCGAGATTGCCGAGGATGCGGGGCGCGTCGGAGAACTGGCTGTTCGGCAGGTACTCGCAGTCGGAGCGGGGATAGGTGGTGAGCTTCCGCTCGTAGAGCTTCTGGGCCGTATCCAGCACCAGCTGGGGCGCGTAGCCATACATCTTGCCCGCCAAGACCTGCAGGGACGACAGGGAAAAGGGGAGCGGCGCCGGCTCCTCCTTCTTTGCCTTTGAGTAGCCCGTGAGCTTTGCCGCAAGAGGCTCCTCCCCAAAGGAGGCCAGCATCCTCTCCGCCAGCTCCTTATCCACGAGACGGTTCTCGCTGTCGAGCCCCGCCATGGTGTCCTGGGGCTTCCAGAGGGCCGCGAATATGCCATTTTCATGGGAAAAGAGGCCGCGGATGGTATAGTAGTCCACGGGCTTGAAGTTCTCAATCTCCCGCTCCCGCCGCACCACGAGGGCCAGCGTCGGGGTCTTGACCCGCCCCACGGGCAGCACCAGCTTCTGATGCCCCGCCCGCCGGGCCGCCAATGTATAGGCTCGGGAGAGGTTCATGCCGATGAGCCAGTCCGCCCGGGCCCGGGCGAGGGCCGACTGCTTCAGGGGGAAGAAGTCCCGGTTGTCCCGGAGGTCGGCATTCGCCCGCTTGATGCTCTCCTCGTCGAGGGCATTCAGGAGGATGCGGCGCACGGGCTTTTTTACCTGGAGATAGTCCAGCACCTCGTCCACCAGGAGCTGCCCCTCCCGGTCAGGATCCCCTCCATGGACGATTTCATCCGCCTTCTCGAGGAGTCCCCGGACGATGGCGAACTGCTTCGCCGCCTTCTCGTCCACCAGGAGCTTCCATGCCTTCGGGATGATGGGAAGATCCTGGGCCCGCCAGCTCTTGTACCGGGGATCATACTCCTCGGGCTCCGCCTGCCGCAGGATATGGCCAAAGAGCCAGGTCACGATGCCCTCCCCTGTGACGAGATAGCCATCGGCCCGCTGGATGGGCCCCTTCAGGCATTTCGCCAGCTCCCGCCCCATGCTGGGCTTCTCGGCAATGTAAAGACGCAAAAACGACACTCCTCAGGAAAACAGCTGAAACGGATACACCAAAAGCGCCTCTGCAAGCCCCAGGGCGCGGCGTGCGCCTCAGGAAAAAAGCTTGTAGAGGATAAAGAGAATGAGGGCGATCCAGGCCACCACCACCAGCGTCGCCACGATGAGCAGCAGCCGAAGGTGCCGGATGAGATAATCCGCCTCCTCCTCACTCTCCCGCCGCACACGGCTCGGCAGGAGATTCAAGAGCCCCATGACCGCCGCCGGCACGATGACCGCATCGTCCACGAGGCCGAGGAACGGGATGGAGTCCGGGATGAGGTCGATGGGGCTCAGAAAGTAGAGCGCCGCCGCCAACATGAGATACTTCACACTCTTCGGCGTGTCCCGCTTCCGAAGGGCCAGCATCATAATGATAAGGTCGCGCCGAAACAGGCGCAAAAACGAAAAGATTCTCCCCATGGAAAGCTCCCCCAGGATATACAAACTTCCTAGACGGTCCGTGCACCCTGCACTCACCCCGTCTCCGCAAGCGACCGTGCGCTTATCTGCCTAAATACCGGCCTCCATCCTAAACGCGCTACGCTTGAACGATGGATTCCGGCCGGGGGCAGAACGCGCACTTTCCTCGCTTGCTCCGCTTTGCTGACCTGTCCAAGAAGGCAGCCGTAGGCTGGCTGATTGGCTAACAGGTCGTATGCGAAAGCGTCCCAAGAACGAAGTGATTGGCTGACGCTGACCGCTAAAGGGTTCGCGCAGGGCACACGGACCTGCTGCATTCATCACTCGTTACATTACAGTTCCCTTCCATAATACCCGCTTTTCCCTGCCCCGTCAATCAACGCGGCTTATCATATCATTTTAAGTATAGCAATTGACGATACTATGCTATTCTGCTATAATTTACCCATCAAATAGAGAATACTTATCTATCATATACAAGGAGCAAGACCATGAGCGAAAAGACCTTCCCGCTCTCCAAGGAGCGCCTCGAGGAAATCATCCAGACCTACCCCACCCCCTTCCACATCTACGACGAAAAGAAGATCCTCGAAAACATCCGGGCCCTCAAGCAGGCCTTCTCCTGGTCCCCCGGCTACCGCAACCAGTTCGCCGTCAAGGCCCTGCCGAATCCCCGCATCCTCCAGATCGTCCGGGAGGAAGGCAGCGGAACGGATAACTCCAGCCTCGCCGAGCTCCTTCTCTCCGAAGCCGCCGGCTTCCGGGGCGAGGAAATCCTCCTGACATCGAACGACACCCCCGCCGACGAATTCCAGAAGGCCATCGAGCTGGGCGCCATCATCAACCTGGACGACATCAGCCACCTGGACTACCTGGCCGAAAATGCCGGCCTGCCGGAGGTCCTCTGCTTCCGCTACAATCCCGGCGACCTCGTGGACGGCAACGACATCATCGGCAAGCCCCGGGAGGCCAAGTACGGCCTCACCCGGGACCAGATGTTCGAGGGCTACAAGCGCGCCAAGGAAATGGGCGTGAAGCGCTTCGGCCTCCACACCATGGTGGCGTCCAATGAGCGGCGCCCCGAAGCCTTCCTCCTGACGGCCACCATCATGTTCGACATGGCCATCGCTATCAAGGAGCGGGTCGGCATCGAGGTGGAGTTCATCAACATCGGCGGCGGCCTCGGCATCCCCTACCGTCCCGAGGAGGAGCCCCTGGACGTGCTCGCCATCGGCGAGGGCATCCACAAGCTCTTCGAGGAAAAGATGGTCCCCGCAGGCCTCGGCCACGCCCGCATGATGACAGAGAGCGGCCGCGCCATCACCGGCCCTGCCGGCTGGCTCGTCTCCACCGCCATCCACGAGAAAAAGACCTACAAGGACTACATCGGCCTCGACTCCTGCATGGCGAACCTCATGCGCCCCGCGATGTACGGCGCCTACCACCACATCACGATCGCCGGCAAGGAGGACGCGCCCTGCGACCACACGTACGACATCACGGGCTCGCTCTGCGAGAACAACGATAAATTCGCCATCGACCGCAAACTGCCGAAGATCGACATCGGCGACCTCGTCATCATCCACGACACGGGCGCGCACGGCAGCGCCATGGGCTTCAACTACAACGGCAAGCTCTGGTGTGCCGAGCTCCTCCTCCGGGAGGACGGCAGCGTAGAGCTCATTCGCCGGGCCCAGACCATCGATGACTACTTCGCCACCCTCCGCGGCTTCGACGGCAGCATCCTATAAGCCCACCGCCTCTTGCCCCGGAAATCCCATCGCATAAAACGAGCCCCCGAAGGAAAGCAATCCGCTTTTCCTCGGGGGCTCTTTTTCACGGACAAGCTACTTGTCTTCTCCTTCGCGGACTTTATCTCCCATACCGGGCCCGATCCTCCTGCACCATCCGCTTGACGAGCTCGGGGAAGGACACATGGCGCTTCCAACCCAGGTCCCTCTCTGCCTTTCTGGCATCCCCCCAGAGGAGCTCCACCTCCGCGGGGCGGAAATAGCGGGGGTCCACCTCCACCAGGAGACGCCCCGTCTTCTTGTCGTAGCCCTTTTCCTCCACACCCGTGCCGCGCCACGCGAGCTCTATGCCCGCCTCCCGGAAGGCCAGCGTCGCAAACTCCCGCACCGTATGGGTCTCATTCGTCGCCAGCACATAGTCATCGGGCCTCTCCTGCTGGAGCATGCGCCACATGCCCTCCACATAGTCCCCGGCAAAGCCCCAATCCCGCTTCGCGTCGAGATTCCCCAGTGTGAGCTTCTCCTGCTTGCCCGCGAGGATCCTTGCCACCGCCAGCGTGATCTTCCGCGTGACGAAGGTCTCTCCCCGGCGGGGCGACTCGTGGTTGAAGAGAATGCCATTCACCGCGAACATATCGTAGGACTCCCGGTAGTTCTTCGTGATCCAGAAGCTATAAAGCTTCGCCACCCCATAGGGCGACTTCGGGTAAAAGGGCGTCGCCTCGCTCTGGGGCGCCGTCTCCGGCAGCCCGCCGAAGAGCTCCGACGTGGATGCCTGGTAGAACCGCGCCGTAGGAGCCGCCTGCCGGACAGCCTCCAAAAGCTTCAGCGTCCCCACCCCCGTGGCCTCCGCCGTATACTCCGGCACCTCGAAGGACACCGCCACATGGGACTGGGCCGCCAGGTTGTACACCTCATCCGGCTGGATGGAACGCACCAGCATAAGGAGCCCCGAAGAGTCCGTCAGGTCCCCATAGTGGAGAAAGATCCGCCCCTCATACGCAGGATCTGCCAGCAGATGGTCGATACGCCCCGTGCAGGGCGTGCTATGCCGCCGCTCCAGCCCATGCACCTCATAGCCCTTCTCCAGAAGAAGCTCCGAAAGATACGACCCATCCTGCCCCGTGATTCCCGTGATCAATGCCTTCTTCATCGAATTCCTCCATTTTTATCCCGGCTGCTCCACGCAGTGCGTTTCCCGGACATATCGCAAAAGGCGACCCCTTTGCAAGCATTCCGCAACCAACTCATTCCAACGATACTATTTTCAATCAGGATGCCCCCTTTGTCAAGCCTCTGGATGATAGCTGTTCTGCGCCAGAAACAAGCGAATACAAGCGGAGCGGCCCTGCATAGCAAATGCTGGACCGCCCCGCTGCTCTTTGCCTATAAAGGATACCGCAAAAGTTTGAACACTAAGCTCCTCCCGCCCTTAGAAGAAGCCCGAGCATCTCTGCAGGTGTCAGAATTACAGGATCTTCCACCCCTGCCTCTAGAAAATCCTTATCTCCTGTCACAAGATAATCGACATGATGATAAATAGCGTCGCTCAAGACAGGTACATCCTTTTCATCCCGAAGAGAACAAAGCACCTGATCCGTGCTCCCGCAGAAAGAAAATCCCATCGACCGATAGAGCTCATAAATTCGATTGCTCCGTTTCTCCCATTTCTGCTCCAGCTTGGCATGAAACTCTGCATCGACATACGCACTGATTATAATCTCATGCTCTGATTCCAGTAAAAAGCGGAGCAACCTCGCCGCTGCTCCACCAAAAACCATCGCAGAAATCAAAACGTTCGTATCCAGCATGATTTTCATCGCTGCATCCGTTCCCTTCGAAATTGTGCCATATCCGCCAGCATTTCTTCCTCCGTCTGCCACGGCCTTTCTTCCTGCATAAGGGACTGTATCTCGGACAGGACATCTGCCTTCTGTTGTATTTCCTTGTTCTGCCTTTCCACAAGGCTGCGGATAAAACGCACGGCGAGCTTATAGTTTTCTGCATTTAGCGAGCGCATCATGCCACCCACATCAACCACCGCCTCGCTCATACAATCTCCCCCCCTCTGCTGATCACAAATGCATTGCATGGATTCTTCCTCTATCATTTTATCATAATTGGCGATTCTTTGTATATGTCGAAGCGAATATGCACAAAAGATTACTGCCATACCGTGCTCATGACAAACGAATACAAGCGACGCGGCCCTGCATAGCAAATGCTGGGCCGTCCCGCTATTTTTTCCTATATTCCAAAACCTGGCCGCTCCAACGAATCAAATACATATTCCTTCTCCCAATAATCAAAAAACCTATGGAAAGGATTGAACAAGTGTGCTATGATAAAGGTATAGCAAAGGTTCAGACTATAGCAGATTGGAGGTGGAAGGCACATGCATCATAGTATGCGACAATCCCATAAAAGGGCAACCGAACAGGATGCTCTTGAGCTGCTCTATGGAGAGGAAAATGCGCAATATGACCAACATGCGAAGAATCTATTGTCCAACCGCCAGTTTTTAGCAGAGATCCTGCAGGGAACCGTAGCGGAATTCCGGGATATACCTCGGGAAGACATCGCAGAGAAATACATCGAGGGAGTGCCTCTGGTCAGCCAGATCCCTGTCAACAGGGATCTGCCGACAAAGAAGGGAAAGAAAATCCGAGGCGCCCGCAACGAAGACGGCAGCCCGACGGAGGGCACGGTCACCTACGATATATTCTTCTATGCACGGCTCCCCGGAAGCATGGAGCAGATTGCCCTCATCATCAACATCGAGGCCCAGAGGACATAGCGCCAGTCGCAGCTGCACTACGACCTGATCCGTCGGGCGGTATACTACGGCTGCCGGATGATTTCCTCCCAGAAGGAACGCGACTTCACAGGCCAGGACTACAATGGCATCCACAAGGTCTACACCATCTGGCTCTGCATGGAGTCCCCCACCGAGGAAAGCATCATCAATCGGTACGCCATCCGCGAGGAGCAGCTCCTAGGGAAATACACCGAAAAGCCGGCAGGCTACGACCTCATGACCATCATCATGGTCTACCTCGGCAAAAACAAGACTGCAAACCGCCTCATAAATCTCCTGCAGGTCATCTTCTCGGAAACAGAGAAATCCGCCCAGGAGAAGGAGGACATCCTCCGGGATAATTACGATATGGCACTGACAAATAAAATTGGAGAGGAGCTGACAAGCATGTGCAACCTGAGCCTAGGCATCGCCGAAAAGGCATATCACGAAGCATATCACGATGCATATCATAATGCATCTCATGAAATCGCCCGCCGGATGATACAGAAAGGGAAGGAAAACGATGAAATTGCAGATACGACCATGCTTTCGATAAAAGAAATCGAAGCCCTGCGGAAAGAGGAAAACCCGCAGCTGCACTAGGATGATAGCCATCCCATGCCCGAGACAAAAGAACACAAGCGGGGCGGCCCTGCACAGAATGCTGGGCCGCCCCACTATTTTTTTACCGGAATACCAAAATCTGCCTGCTTCAACTCATCACCTGCCAGAGCCCTGGATCTTTGAACGCAATCACTTTTTCGTCACATCCACAAGTGGAAGTCCCTCCAGCATCTTTTCCTCCTCCTCGATGGAGGCCAGCAGGAGGTTTCCCGCCTCATCCCTTGCCTGGCGATACTTTGCCCGGACGTAGCACCCCTCCACGCTCCGCTCCCGCACGACGTCATTCAAGAAATCCCACCATCTGTGCCGCCTGAACCTTGCGCTTGGCCTCATCGCTGCACGCATTCCCTATCGGCGCAAACAAAGGCGCCTTGTCTTTCGCCGATATTCACTGGCTTTTGCCACGCTCCAGAATCTCATCATAAAGCGAACAATACTGTCTCGCCACCGCCTTGATATCGTATAGCTTCTCCACCCGTTCCCGTGCGCGAGTGCTGAGGCGCCGATACCGCTGCGCATCCTCCAGGACCCAACGTATCCCCTGTGCAAGATCTTCCGCCTCATACGGATGGGCAAGATAGCCGTTCGCCTTGTGCTCGATCTGGTCGAGCAACCCGCCGATGCCAAACGCCACCACCGGCGTGCCGCAGGCCAAGCTCTCAAGGCATGTATTTGGGAAATTTTCCGACCGGGACGGCACCACCATCACATCAGCCGCGTTATAGAGAAGCGAAAGCGAGATATCATCATACAACCGCCCTGTATACGTCGCAGGAAAGCCAAAGTCGTATGGATCCCGTGGCTTCTCGCTGCCAAAGACCATCATTTGAAGAGGGGCATCCTCCAACGTATGTAGCCGCTCCAGTGCCTCGCAGAGAAGATCGAACCCCTTGTTCCAGTCGCTCGTTGCACTCATCGCACCGAAAAGCACACCCCGCCCCTCCTGGGGGACTCCTAGGAGATCCCTTGCCATGCGCTTGTCCATTGGACGATATCGCCCCGTATCAAGACCATTCGGGATGACGCGTATGTCGAGACCAGAAAAAAGCGCACTCGATTGCGCCGCCTCGGCCAGCCACCGGCTCGGCGAAACGATATGCATTGACCGCGGATAGCATTTCTGCTTCCTCCGGAATACCCGCCTCGCCAGATCAAGCCAGGGCTTTTCCGTGAGCTCTGGGCAGTCATGGCAGCCCGTCCGATACCGCATACAGTCAAAGGGGATATGGCAGCCTCCCGTAAAGGGCCAGGAATCATGCATCAGCCAGACAATCGGCGGCTTAATTCGCGACAACCTTGCAAGATCGACAAATCCGCCGTTGATCCAATGCAACTGAACGATATCGCAGGTATCCTTCATCAAAAAAGGCGAAATCGTGTCAGACGCTGCTTTTCCCATGCTCCACGGATAAGGAGAGCCCACATGCAGTGCCATCCGAAAAACTCGCTCGCCATAGCGGTTCAATAGGCAGCGAATACGGGCAATCTTATCTCTGGGTGCAACGACATCAGCATCCCCCGTCGTATTCCTCTCCGTAAGAAATGCAGACTCCACACCAATCAAGCGCATCCCCTTATGCAGGCGAAAAGCTGCGCGCGCCGCACCACCGCCACGATCACCCGTATTGATATGCAGGACACGCATGCCCTGTCCTACTCCAGATTAATGTCTTACTACCCGCTTCACGGTGTCTCCCACTCTACACTCTTCATTTATGTTTATGTTGCTCTATCCAGGTTTCAAGGAAATCTTTTCGCTTGGGTATCACGTCTACCCCGAGTTCTAATATCTTGCTGCTAGTGTAATCAGTGATTTTTATCGCTACTATCGGCTTTCCGAGTTCTTGTGCATATTCAATTTCATCAATTGCCATTCCATTATCATTCGCAGGCCGATTCGAACACACGACCACGCTCGTATGCTTGATTTGTTCCTTGATTTGTGGATCGACCTTATATCTTCTATCAATGGAATCAAAAGGCTTACTTTCTGGAACAGAATAGTCAGTTACATCATACTTTGTTCTGTCGAGCAACGCACTAATTTTATCGTAATCCTGATTATTCCATCGATGTGGAATGAATACGTTGATCCTCATCCTATTTCCCTCCTCATATTTTTTTCTCGTTCACTAGCTTCCAGTAGTGCCGCCCCTGTGCAGTCAGCCTACAAGCCTTCCGGTGGATTGCAGCGTAATACATATGCTTCTCTCCCACAGGAACCACTAGATTAACTTTTACGTATTTCTGCAATAGTGCAAAAATTTCTTCGTGTTTTTTGTTTTTCTCTCTGGTATCTGCTTCATGCTTGTCAGGTTCATAGGTCGGATCAAGATTATATAACGCATCAGGTCCTAAAAAAATATCTGTGATGCGTCTTAAATCATTTGGCGAAATAGGCGGTGTATTTTTCCTAAGTGAGACAAAACTTTTGATATTCGCCTTAAATACTGGACGCTGATCCCAAGCACCTAAAGATTGATCAATGTAGGCGTATATGCTCCCAGGGGATACTTCGCCAAGCAAGTTCATCGCTCCGCCTGTCAGTGCTTCTACAAACAAGGATGTAAACAACCCATGTCCATCTCTTTCTAATGCATATCCATTTTCCTCACAGGCTGCCAGAATTGTGATTCCTTCAGCAAGTAGCGAATACGCTGGAGCCTTCACCAGTTTTCCTGTCAATCCACTATGACAGCTATCGAGAAATATCACTTTATTCCGGGCTTTGGATTGCTCAGCTAGCTGCATAAGATACTCTAAGGGAAGTCCCTCATCGATTCGATCAATTTCGCTGGTACAAAGATATCCTCCCATCGAATCAAACGCCCCATGTCCAGAGAAATAGAATACCGCTATTTCTGCCTCTCCATTGAACAGCTCGATAATTGCATCTTTGAGATCATTTCGCATTAGCTGTTTCGTATTATTTCCAGTGGAAAGCAGCTTTGTCTCAAAATTCAAACTCCCGTCTTCGTTACGTTCCAGAACATTTTTGACAGGAACCGCATCATTGACGCATCCATGCAGGGCAGGTGCTGTCGTATAATAATCAATTCCAACGCATAATGCTTTTCTCATAACGTATTTTCGCTTTCCTTACAAATAAGTACTATATGAAATCAAATACTGTATGTCTCAAAAGGACAAGAAAGTCACACATATTCTTATGCACTCAAACTTCGCACCCCAAAAATCGCTCTATCACCTTATGGATAGCCGTACTCTAGCCTTGAAATATCTTTTATGCGCACTTTTTCAAGGCATCTGTCCAGATTTCCGGCAGGTCGTTTAGAAAGGACTGGACAAGTGCCTTCATGTCAGACGAAGAGGTTATGCATATGGAGTTGTCGGCGAGCTCGACCAGTGTAGTCAGAATCAGGCGTAACGCCTCCCGGTACTTGATGTCAGCCATTTCATCGACGCATACAAAGAACAGCTCGCCGATTGTCCTGGCATCCTTGGATCTGCGCTCTTCGACGGCGAAAAGCATGTAGCGGGTGAAGACGATGGCCGTATGCGCGGTTATCGCGTCATATGACAGGGAGCGGCAATCCTTTTCCAGACGCAGGTAGGACTTGCAGATCTTGAAGAAGACCTCGATGTTCCAGCGTTTTCCATAGAGCTGGATGATTTCCTCCGGCGAAAGGGTCATATCCGTCGAGACCAATACAAGATAGTCTGTCTTCTTGTTCCTGTTCCGGACATACACCAGCCGAACCGGCTGCGACTTCCCGTCCTTCTCCACTTCAGCATCCACAGAAAGAAGATACTTCGACCTTCCAGGACGTTTCTTGCACTGCTTGTAAATCTGCATCGCATCCTGCTTGACACTGCCTATCCTGTAGCGCAGCTTGGTCGACTTTTTCGCCATGGCGATGACATCCAGCCCGAGCTCTTTGATGGCAATGAGGCTGGAAGGTGAGCAGAACCATGTGTCGAAGAGGACATGCTTTGCAGGGATGTGCTGTGCCACAATCTCCTTCAGCAAGGTCAGGACGACAGTGGTCGCTTTCTGCTGTGCCAGCTTCCTCTGTCGTCCCCCGGAGGTGCGCGGGTCTATCGCGCTGGAGGCTTCGTTGAGGCGGTTTTTCGCATTCGCTGTGGAAAGCTGGCAGAAGCTGAGCGGCAGGAAGCTGTTCCCGTCCGACCAGCCGACCGTCAGCATCCGGAAGCCGTTGGCATAAATGCCATGGGCATGGTCATACACCTTCGCGAGAAGCTCGACCTTTTTCGAGCGGCTTCTGCTGAAGAAGGAATCGTCGATGATGAGCACATTCCTCCGATCCTCGCTGGTAAGCGGCTCAATGGTTTTCGAGATAATCTTGCTGGCAAGAAGAAGCGTGAACCTGCGCCAGTTCGTGCGGCAGGATTTCAGGAAGCGGTAGAGCGTATCCTGCTTGAATTCTGCATTCTCGCCTGTGAGCAGAAGCTGCATGTAGGCAGATCTGCTGGCAAAAAGGACGCCAAAAACAAAGGTGAAGATTTTCAGGACGGCGATTCCCGCATCTTTCCTAGCCCCGACGGAATACAGTAATTTCCCAACGCCATATTCCTTCAGAAAATCCGTGATTTTTGTTTCGACCTGCATCTGTTCTTGTGGTATACTATTCATAGCACGAGCCTCCATTTGTATGGTTGATTTTTGGACACTTTCTATTATACCAAATGGCAGGATTTCGTGCTATTTTTATAGCTGGAGTCGGCTAATATGTTGGTACTTCGATAGTTTTATGGGTGCGAAGTTTGAGTTATGCATAAATTACTCAAACTTCGCACTCCAAAAATCGCTCTATCGCCTTATGAGTAGCCATCATTTAGGATTGAAATGGCCATCAGGCACACTTTTCAAGGCATTTGTCCAGATTCCCGGCAGGTCATCCAGGAAGGTTTGGACAAAGGCTTCATGTCAGACGAAGCGGTTATGCATACGAATTTGTCAGCGCGTTCGACCAGCATAGTCATAATCAGGCGTAACGCCTTCCGGTACTTGATGTCAGACAGTCCATCAACACATATGTAGAAGGGCTCGCCTATAGTCCTAGCGTCCTTAGACCTGTGCTCTTCGCCGGCGAAAGGCATGTAACGAGTGAAGGCGATGGCCATATGAGCGATTACTGCATCGTACGACAGAGAACATCAATTCTTTTCCTCTGCCGAGCTCCGGAGGTAGGTGGGTCAATCTCGCTGGATGCCTCGTTGATGCGGTTTTCAGTGTTCGCTGTGGAAAGCTGTCAGAAGCTGAGCGGCAGGAAGCTGTTCCCGTCCGACCAGCCGACCGTCAGCATGCGGAAGCCTTTGGAATAAATGCCGTAGGCATGGTCATAAACCTTGGCGAGAAGCTCGATCTTTTTGATCGGTTCCTGCTAAAGAAAGAATCATTGATGGTGAGCACATTGGTAAAAAGTTTGAGCATTTAACAATCACTAGGTAGATTCAGCTCCCTAAAGCTTCAATATATGTATCTACATTCTGCATTTTTTTACAATTTCTTCCTAGCCACTCCAGCGATTTTTCCCACCATTTATCGCGTAAAAGCACTTCTATCTGCTTTTCTGAAAAACGATATCGAAGCATTCTCCCTGGGACCCCTCCCCATACTGCGAACGGAGGAACATCTTTATTGACAACTGCACCTGCGCCGATGACTGCTCCATCTCCAATTGTTACTCCATCACATATATATACATTTGCACCTATCCATACATCATTTCCTATATGTATTTTCCTCTTTTCCTCAAAATGGCTACTCTTCACAAATGTAATCTGCGCTTGCCCCCGTGTGGAGAAAAACGCTGGGTGCGTAGAAACAAACGTATGCGTTGGATGTATTCCATAGCCTATAGTTACATTGGGCCCAATTGAGCAAAACCTTCCTATCGCACAGTCATTTATTATTGTTCTTGGAGAGATATATGTGCATCTCCCAATCTGCGAATTAGTAATATCGACATGATCATATATAGTTACATATTCTTCCATAACAGAATTACGTACGTACGAATGATGTGATATCTTCACTGAGGGAAAGCATTTTTTATTTTTATAGGCACAAATTCCCCATCTTATCCAATCCAGCAGATAAAATTTTACTATTGATTTTAGCATTTCAATATCCTCATATTTAGTGGCTGCTCAACAACGCCCTGAAATGAGGGGGCTATTTATGCGGCATCGAC
>CAMCRT010000020.1 GCA_945877355.1 uncultured Mitsuokella sp.
ATATGCAGTTTTCAAAGAACTTTGGGTATTTTGCATGTGGGAAGTTTGAGTTATTGACATTAACGACAAACATAGCGATAATAAAGGAGATAAATAATCTATCAAAAAGAGAGGGAACAGTATGCGTAAAGAAGAACTGATTGAAAACCTGAAGGAAATTGTAGGCGACCAATATGTTCAGACGGATCCTGAGGATCTCTATGCATATTCATACGATGCGACCCCAGGCCATTCCTATATGCCCGACGTGGTCGTAAGTCCTGGGACAACGGAAGAAGTTTCAAAGATTATGAAGCTCGCCAATGAAAACCGCGTTCCTGTTTACACGCGCGGCTCCGGAACAAATCTTTCGGCAGGTACAGCTCCGTTGAAGGGCGGCATCGTATTGCTGATGCTCCGTTTTAACAAGATTATCAATGTTGATTTAGAAAATCTCATTGCAGAGGTAGAGGCAGGTGTCATTGTTCAGGATATCAATGATCATATCGCCCAATTCGGTTTGATTTATCCTCCTGATCCCGGCACAGTGAAGACAGCCAGCCTTGGCGGCACCATTGCAGAGAATTCGGGTGGCCTTCGTGGACTCAAATATGGAATCACAAAGAATTATGTCCAAGGTCTCGAGGTTGTCCTCGCCAACGGCGATGTCCTTCATACGGGTGGAAAGAACGTCAAGGACGTCTCGGGATACGACATGACAAAACTCTTTACTGGTTCTGAGGGAACCCTTGGCATCGTCACAAAAGCATACCTGAAGCTTGTCCCCGCGCCTGAGGCACAGAAGAGCATGGTGGCTGTCTTTGATACAATCGAGGATGCGGGACGTGCCGTATCGGGTATCATTGCAGCAAAAATCATTCCTGCTACGCTTGAGATTCTCGACAATGCAACGATTCGCACGGTTGAAGACTTCATGCATGTAGGGCTCCCCACAGATGCCGATGCAATTCTTCTCATCGAGGTGGATGGACACCCTGTCATCGTAGAAGACGATGCAAAGAAGGTCCTCGCTGTCCTAAAGGAAAACAATGCACGAGAGGTAACACTCGCTCGGGACGCAGAGCATAAGCAGCAGCTTTGGACCGCGCGCCGTATGGCTCTCCCATGCCTTGCAAAGCTCCGCCCCACCACGTTTGTTGAAGATGCAACGGTTCCTCGCAGCAAGATTCCAGCCTTCCTCAACATTATTAAGAAGGCTGCAAAGGAACACAATGTAACGATTGGAACATTCGGTCATGCAGGAGATGGCAATATGCATCCTACCATTGTGTGTGACCTCCGGGATGAGGAAGAGACGAAACGTGTACGTGCAGCTATGGATGATATTTTCCGCGGCGCTGTGGAGCTTGGCGGTACGCTTTCCGGTGAGCATGGCATCGGGCTTGGAAAACTTCCCTGGATGGAGCTCCAGCACGGAAAGGAAGGCATGGCAGCAATGCGTGCCATCAAGCGTGCCCTTGACCCGAACCTCATTTTGAACCCTGGTAAGCTTTTAGGAGAGTGCTGATCATGGCGGAAGAGAAAACTATAACGGCAGAGGATCTCAATGCGCAGGATGCTACGCTCCTTCGCGACCTTGAGGATGCTTTGGCAAACTGCATGAAATGTGGTAACTGTCAGGCTGTCTGCCCCATTTATCGTGAGACACGTCAGGAAAATATGGTGGCCCGCGGAAAGATTTCACTGATGCAAGGTGTCCTTTCTGGGAAAATGCCTGTTTCAGCAAATTTCGACCATATCATGGCCATGTGCTTGAATTGCAAGAGCTGTGCAGCGAACTGCCCTTGCGGTGTCGAGGCAGACGAGCTTATTCTCCGAGGCAGAAATGCTGCGGTAAAAGCACGCGGTCTTCATCCCATCAAAAAAAATGTCTTCCGTCTGCTTGCAAATCGTTCCCTTTTTGATGCTGCCCTCAAGCTCGGCGGCATGTTCGGCTGGATGACATTCAAGGAGGTTCCTGGCAAAAACGCTGTCAAATCCCGCCTCCCGATGCCTGGCATGGATCCCGATCGGACCACACCACCCCTTGCCGCAAAGCCTCTTCGCAGCCAGTACCCCGAGGTCATAAAATGTGATAATCCAAAATACCGGGTTGCATTCTTCACGGGCTGCACCATCAATTACATGTACACGGATATGGGAAAGGCTGTCATCGATGTGCTTCACGCAAATGATGTAGAAATCGTCCTTCCCCCAAAGCAGCACTGCTGCGGAACTCCGGTCCATGTCTCTGGAGAATTTGACCTTGCCAATGAAATGGCAAAGAATATGATTGCAGTCTTCGAAAATCTTGACGTGGACTACATCGTTGGTGCCTGTGGCTCCTGTGTGGAGGCTCTCAAGCACTATCCGAATTGGTTGAAGGATGAGCCTGAATGGAAGGCTCGTGCTGAAAAGATGGCTGCGAAGGTTCGAGAAATTAGTGAGCTTCTCATGGAAAGGGGCTATCGCACGGATATCCTAGGGCCAGTTAATAAGAAGGTCACGATGCACGATCCATGCCACATGGTACGCGGTCTCGGCATTACAAAGGAGCCCCGCGATGTCTTGAAGTCTATCCCTGGACTTGAATTCATCGAGATGAAGGAACATGATCGCTGCTGCGGCTCCGGTGGATCCTTCTGTATGGCGCACTATGAGATGAGCCGAGAAATCAACGACAGGAAGTGTGCCAATATCGACGCGACACATGCGGATCTTGTGGCGACAAGCTGCCCAAGTTGTCGTATGCACATCACCGACGGCATCATTCACAATAAAATGCCCCAGGTTGTTTATCACCCGATTCAGATTCTTGCTGAATCTTACTATGCAGGTGGTTACAAAGGATAAATACAGGCAGTCTCATTACAACAGTCAGCTTTCTTTGCTTGCTTTCTGTTGTCTTACAAAAATAAGGCAGAGCAATCCGCTCTGCCTTATTTTTTGTGCCCGTATCAGGAAACGAAGTATATTCCATCACATCCTTTGTCTACGTCATTTGAAGAATGGAATACGCCTCTGGATGTATGTCATCATGTGTGTCTATCTTTATTGCTACTCCGTAATCGGAAGCCAGTCGTGCCATGAGATCGTGCTCTCGCAAATATTTTTCTACCAGTCCATGCACCTTTATTTCATAGCCTTCTTTTGCATGTGAAACGGCCTCCATACGACGAATAGAGCGACTGATGCGAATTGCGACAGTTTCAGCAGATTCCACATACCCCTTCCCATGACAGATCGGGCAGTCTGAATATACAAGCTCTGCAAAGTTCGAGCGCGCCTTTTTCCGCGTGATCTCCACAAGACCGAGGGATGTAATGTCCACCACGTTTGTTTTTTGTGGATCGCATTTAGTTAGAGAACGCAGTTCCTCGAGAAGCTTGTCCCGTTGCCCTTCATCTTCCATATCAATAAAGTCAATTAGGACGATTCCACCAATATCACGCAGGCGAATCTGCTTTGCAATTTCCTGAGCTGCTTCAATATTTGTCCTATATACGGTTTCTCCTAGATTGCTTTTTCCCGTGTATTTTCCTGTATTCACATCGATGACAGTCATTGCCTCTGTCTTATCGATGACGAGGAATCCGCCAGAATGAAGTGGAACCTCTCTTTCCCCCATGTGCTCGATTTCCCTGTCGATTCCATAGGCATGAAAAAGCATATATTTTTCTGGATAAAGCTTAATGCGCGGCAAAAGCTCAGGCGATAATATCTTTACGAAATCACGCACACGTTCATATGTGCCAGCATCATCCACAAGAAACTCATCAATTTCTTCTGTGAATCGATCTCGAATGAAGCGAATCAACAAATCGGCATCCCGATATAAGAGCGTCCCACCGTCGTGTAATTGAAATCTCGCAGAAATACTTTTCCACAGATGCAACAAATACGCAACATCCTTCTTTAGGATTTCCTGTTCCATGCCTTCCGCAACGGTCCGGACAATCAGGCCCATCCCTTTCGGCAGAAGCTCTTCCGCAAGCCCTGATAAGCGCTTACGTTCCACCTCATTCGTAATCCGCCTGGATACTCCAATATACTCTGCGTTCGGCATCAACACCATATATCGTCCTGGAAGTGATATATGCGTAGAGGCCCGCGGCCCCTTTGAGCCACGTGCATCCTTTATGATTTGCACGGGAATTCGCTGGCCGATATGTACTTTTTGATCATTTTGCAAAACAGCCTTGTGATGCTTCCCGTCTCCTAGGAAGAGAAACGCATTTTTCTTTGTCCCAATATCCACAAAAGCTGCCTGCATTCCTGGCAAGACATTCTCTATGGACCCTTTGTAAATATTTCCTACAATATGCTCATGGGTGCTTCGCTCAAATTCTATGGTATCAAGACTGTCCCCTACGACCAATGCAACCCTCGTTTCCTCCGGCTCTACACTCACAAGAATTCTTTTCATAACCACGTACGCTCACCTCCAATCCATCATGCTTTTTCGTCCGTTCTATTTGAAGGCTAGTCAATCGTCTCCATAAGGGTCCGTCCTTTCGAGAAGAGTCCGGTCCGTGTGATACGTGCCTGCTCAGGACGGACGGATAATCCAAAACGGTCTACAAGCAACGTCAATATTTCAATGGGTTTGACACTTCCCTGCTTTGTCACGGAGATATCCATATCAAGCGAAATTTCGGCCCCATCGATTTTTAACTGTAGTGGGCGAAGCAGAAATTTCTTTGTCTCAATATCCCTTTGTTTTTTCGGGGTCACTCGATGGAAAATAGCAGATTTTACCTGATTATATAAAGAAACAGCTTGCTCTGCAGCTTCCTTGCCCCCCACATATGGGACAGAAAGTGTATATCTCGCCTCATCTGTCTCATCCATCAAAGCTCTATGTTTTCCCAAAATAGGACGGAGCTGAAGCAGCTGTATGCCCGCCGGAAGATTATCCTTTAGCTTTTTTATAAGCACGTTCTTCTCGATAGGTTCGCAAAGCTCAAAATCAACATATTCTGCCTCGCTTGCCACGCCAAGAGACAAAGCAGAGGCAAAAGCCAGCTTCATGTGTGGATTGAATCCTTCTGAATACGCCATTGGAAGTTTCGCTCGGGAAAATATACGGAGAAACAGGTTTGCAAAATCCAAGTGGGAAAGATAGCGTAATTCTTCTCCCTTTGTTATCATGGCCCGCCAAATATATCTCTTCTTTTCTGAAGTGTGCGCTGCCGCAGAAATTCGCTCCTGTGTGGTTTCGTTGGAATCCTCATTTTCCTTGGAATCGTCCCGTGCCGAATCCATCTTGTTCGCATAATCAATGACGTGCACCTTGAGGTTTGGGCAGATACCGCACGCTGAACATTTCCCACGCCTGCAATCCTCTGTCAAAGCCGCCTCACAGGCCTTCTTCCATTCTCGTTCCAAAAACCCGATATCCACTCCCGGACTTGTAATTGACCAGGGCTGTGCTTCCTGAAACGATCTTGTACGTTCGTTATAGTATTTCATGTCAACGGCGCATTCCCGGAAGGCCTCGCGCCATATCTCATCCTTGTAAAGATCGGACCACCCATCAAACTTCGCACCATTCTTCCATGCCTGATATAGCACCTTAGATAAGCGCCTATCCCCACGTGCAAAGGCCCCTTCTATGACAGATAGATGGGCATCGTGATAATGAAAAATAATCGACCGATCTCGAATATGATCCTTCAATAGATTCTGACGACGTTCAAATTCTTCAAGCGGAACCTGTCCAAACCATTGAAAAGGTGTGTAGGGTTTTGGCACAAAGCATGAGACGGAAATTGTCACCTTGACGCCTCGCCGTCCTCTGATTTCCGTATAAAGATCCACTACCCTTTGCGCCAGTTTTGCAATTCCAATAATATCCTCGTCGGTCTCCGTAGGAAGTCCCATCATAAAATAGAGCTTTACCTGACGCCAACCCTGGCGAAAAGCAGCAGCACAGGCCTCTAAGAGATTTTCTTCCGTGACGCCCTTGTTGATGACATCCCGAAGCCTCTGTGTTCCCGCCTCAGGCGCAAAGGTAAGCCCAGATTTTCGTACCTGCTGCATCTTGTGGGCAAGCTTTATGGAGAAGCTGTCAATTCGAAGCGATGGCAACGAAAAACTGACTTTCTCTTTTTTGAAGTCCGCCATGAGATCGTCAACGAGCTCTCCGAGGCAAGAGTAATCGGCAGAAGAGAGCGAGGTCAGACTCATTTCATCATAACCAGAGGAATCCACAAGTGTCCGCGCCATTTGAAGCAAATGCTCCTTCGTGCGTTCACGTGCAGGCCGGTAGCAAATACCAGCCTGGCAGAATCTGCAACCGCGGGAGCAACCACGAAAAAGCTCCAGCATGATCCTCTTGTGCACAATATCAATATTCGGCACAACAGGATGTTCAACAGATAGGACCTTATCCATATCATGTACAACCCGCTTTTGAATAACGCTTTTTGCTTGCGGATGCAAAGGAATGAGCTTCAAAAAATCCCCATTTTCATTATACGTATCACGATAAAGAGAAGGAACGTATATCCCGTCAATATTTAGCAACCGCTCAAGGAAGCTTTTTCTGCCGCCAGGACGCCCTTCTTGAGACCAATCCAGAAAGGCATTCGTCACCTCATTGATGATTTCCTCTCCCTCTCCAACGATGAAGAAATCAAAGAAATCCGCAATTGGCTCTACATTATAGACGCAAGGGCCGCCTCCAACAATAAATGGATCCTGTTCCTCTCGATCCTTTGAGAAGATTGCGACCCCTGCCAAATCCAGCATATTCAGCACATTGGAGTAAATCATTTCATACTGTAGGGAAAATCCCCAGAAATCAAATGACTTCAACTCCGTTTTTGTTTCCAGGGAAAAAAGAGGAATGTTGCGCTCCCGCATTTCCTTTTCCATATCAATCCACGGGGCATAGGCCCGCTCTGCCAGAGTATCCTCTCGCCTATTCAAGATTTCATATAAAATGGCTAGGCCAAGATTGCTCATTCCAACCTCGTACACATCTGGCAGAGACAGTGCCCATGTGCAAGCTACGTCAGAATGGGCTTTCGTTGCGGAATTCCATTCCCCGCCTGTATAACGCGAAGGCTTCATCACCTTCTGGAGAACTTCATGATCAAGTGTAACCATTTCCCATACTCCCTATGTACTTCAGTTCAATCGATAAGCCCTACAGGAATAGTACCCTGCACAGGCTTTGTATATTTCATGCCATTCGATACACAAATACAGAATGCAGTCCCTACGCTACCCTATAGGAACTGCATTTCTTTAAAATTGCAATTTTGATTTTCGCAACTGTATATTCATCAAAATTGCAATCGCAAGTAAATTTGTCGTCAATGAGCTCACTCCATAGCTCATCAGAGGAAGCGGTATTCCCGTAACAGGCATAATGCCCATTGTCATGCCCACATTGACAAGCACATGGAAGCCAATCATACAGGTAATACCGACAGCCAGGAGCCTGCCAAATGCATCACTGGCATCTCGCGCAATCACTGTGCCACGCCACAAAATAACCAGATATAGAAGCAGCAACACCGTGCAGCCAATAAAACCTGTTTCCTCCCCCACAACTGCAAAAATAAAATCGGTATGGTTTTCTGGCAAGAAATTCAACTGGCTTTGTGTTCCACCAAAAAGACCTTTTCCAAAAAGCATGCCAGATCCGATAGCAATCTTGGACTGGATAATATGATAACCAGATCCCAAAGGATCGACATTCGGATCAAGGAATACGGTTATCCGCATCTTTTGATAATCCTTCAAAAAATGCCACAGAACAGGCATGGCTGCAATTCCTGCTGCGAAAAATCCCGCCAGCAGGCGCAAATTGATCCCTGCTGCAAAAATCATGCCAAGGAAAATCGCCATAAAAACGAGAGAGGTGCCAAGATCTGGCTGCTTTAACACCAATAGGAACGGCAATCCCACATAGGCCGCAACAGGCAACAAGTCCTGTATGCTATTGATTTTGCCCACCTTATGCTCCAGCACTCCTGCCAGCGATATGATCATAATCAGTTTGGAAAACTCAGAGGGCTGGATGCTGATGGGTCCTATCATAATCCAACGCTGCGCCCCCAGTGCAGAGTGCCCCAAAATCATGACTGCCAAAAGCAGGATCAGATTGAAAACATACAGCTTCGTCCCATAGCGTTGCAGCATCTTGTAATCAAAATTCATCAAAAAAGCTGCAAAGGCTATGTTGACAACCGCAAAGATTCCCTGACGTTCCACATACCAATATCTTTGCTCACTCGGCGTATTGATATGCGTCGCGCTGCCAATGATGAAAAGGCTTATGACAAGAATCCCCAACGTGGAAAACAAAAGCAAGAAATCCGTTCGTTTTAACAACCGTTTTGTCATGGCTGACAAAGCCCTGCCTCTCTTATTTGTGATGCTTCACACGGTTTACTGGTATATTCGCAACAAGCGCAACAGAATCCGCATCCTGCTCCAACGCAATGTCCATATCTTCCTGATCAATATCCATGTATGTCGAAATAACGCGGATGATATCGTTCTTAAGATTTATCATGAGCTCTGGAGAAATATTCGCATGGTCATGAATCAAAACCATTTTCAATCGATCCCGTGCTATTTTCCCGCTACGTTCCTTCTTGCCAAACAGCTTCATTAACGATTCAATCACGATGAGCTCCCTCACTTCCCAAAGACGCGACGCCGGAGCTTTTCAAAGAAGCCCTCTGTCTGAAATTCCATAAAAGGAACATCTTCTCCTAAAATGCGTCTTACAATGTTTCGATATGCCTGACCTGCAGACGATTTTTCCATCGTGATGCATGGCTCGCCCTTATTCGTACTGGTGACAACCATTGTATCATCCGGTATCTGACCGATACAATCGATCGAAAGGATATCATTGATATCATCCATATCCAGCATATCACCACTTTCAACCATTTGTGGCCGGATTCGGTTGACAATAAGCTTTATGTTATCCTTGTCGGCACGTCCAAGCTCTCCGATGATTTTATCCGCATCCCGAACAGCTGAGATTTCAGGCATAGTGACAACAATCGCTTCATCTGCTGCAGCAACAGCTGTCTTAAAGCCTTGCTCAATACCTGCAGGACAATCAATCAATATAAAATCGAATTCCTTGCGAAGATCATCGCAAAGCTTGACGAGCTGTTCCGGGTTTACCGCAGATTTATCCTTGACCTGGGACGTGGGCAAAAGATAGAGCGTCTCAAATTTCTTATGGCGCACAAGTGCTTTTTTGTAAGGGACCCGCCCCTCCGTGACATCAATCAAGTCATACATGATGCGATTTTCAAGTCCAAGCAGCAAGTCAAGATTCCGAAGGCCCGTATCCGTATCTACGAGAACAACATTTTTCCCCTGCATGGCAAGTCCAACGCCCAAATTTGCCGTCGTCGTGGTCTTTCCCACGCCTCCCTTGCCGGAGGTAATAACGATTACTTCACTCATATCTCAAATCCTACCTTTCTATCGGCTCTATAATGATACATCCATTTTTTATCGAAGCACGTTCCGCACGATTCGATTTCTCAATAGCATCTGGTGAGCGGGCAATAAGATTTGCAATACGAATCTGGGTCGGCATAAGATGGTCAGCAACAATAATCGCTGAGGTATCCCCCGTTGCGCCCGCATGGACCATCCCCCTGCAGGTTCCTCGAATATCAATGCTGCCTCCCGCTATGATTTGTGCTCCCGGATTCACATTTCCCACAATCAATACAGAGCTCTCCGTCCGTATCTCCTGGCCTCCCCGGAGTGTTTTGTTGACAACAAGCATCTCCTGGACATCTTGCTTCGTGGATTTCTTTGGGATTTGCCTGCTCTCCTTCGCAGCAGCATTATGGATAAGCATTTCTGCCTCTTCTGGTGTTTTCGTACGACAGATCAAGCCATGCTCGTGAAAGAGTTTTTGCAGTTCCTCATTTTCCTCAGCAGAAAAAACATCCCTAGGCAAGAGAACAACGGTCCCACGAAGAAAAAAACCTGAACCAGATTTCAACTTCTCTTCGAGATTTTTCCGAACATTTACAAAGGTCGCCCCCTGCAGGAAATTTATATGAAGGACGCCCTTCCCGCTTTTGATTTTGACAACGTCATCTGCCATAATTCTTAACCTATCTCCTCAATTTTTGGGCTTTTGATTCGTCTATGTTTTTTTGCGCATTCGGTGCATAGGCGCCAATTCCGAAAGCAGCCTCGAGAATCTTCCGTCCAATCGGCACGGCAGATTGTGATCCAAATCCACCCTGTTCTACAATAACTGCCACAACAATATTTGGATATGTGAAAGGCCCATACGCCACGAACCAGCCATGATCTCGTCCTTGGGAATTTTCGGCTGTTCCGGTTTTTCCTGCAATATCCACACTGAATCCGCGGAAACTCGATGCAGCTGTACCTATCTTTGTAACCTGATGAAGTCCTTCTTGCACTCGTTGAATAACAGATTCTGGCACTTCCAGTTGGGAAAGGAGTTCCGGTTGTATGTCCTTTACTGTCTTACCATCTGATGTGACAATTTTTTTGACAACATGCGGTTTATACCGTTTGCCATCCGCTGCGATCTCCCCCATGACCATTGCCGCTTGCAACGGTGTGACAAGGTTAAAGCCCTGTCCAATCGCAGCATCAAACGTCTCGGAAAGATACCATTCTCCATCTTCAAAGTTCTTCTGTTTATAGCGGCGATTTGCAACAAGGCCATCCGATTCGTATGGAAGGTCTATTCCGGTCTTTTCGCCAAGACCAAACATGCGGGCATACTTTTCAAGGCGATCGATTCCCAAGCGATTGCCCATTTCATAAAAATAAACATTATCGGAATGCGCCAAAGCCTGCGTGAAATCAATCCAACCGAGGGCCTCTCCTTCTGCATTTCCCTTCGGGATAATCCAATGTCTTCCTGTATCCAGAATTTTCTCAGTCGGAGAAACAACCCCTTCTGTCAGTGCCGCGGTTCCTGTTACGATTTTAAATGTTGAGCCTGGCGGATATTCGCCGGTTATAGCCTTGTTATCCATCGGATGATAAGGATTGTTGTTTAGAAGATTCCAGTCCTTCGATGAGATTCCATGGGCAAACAGGTTTGGATTAAATGCTGGACGACTTACTAAAGCCAGTATTTCTCCTGTTTGCGGATTCATGACAACGGCTGCTGCCGCATTTGCATGAATCTGCATCAGCTGTTCATCCACCGCTTTTTCTGCAGCTTCCTGCAATTTCTTGTCAATGGTCAGTACGAGATCGTTTCCTGGCACGGGCTCTTTTTGCCCCAGGATTTGAACAGGTCTGCCACCCACATCAACTTCCACCTGTTCACCGCCGTTTTCCCCGCGCAATTCCTGGTCATAAACCTTCTCCAGACCAAATTTTCCTATGATATCCCCGGACTTGTATCCTTCCTCCTTCTTTTTTTCCAATTCAGCTTCATTGATTTCACTGACATATCCAAAGGTATGTGCTCCCATTTGATTGAGGATATAGTTTCGGATTGGTTGCACCTCGATCACAACACCAGGATAAGATTCCTTTTGCTCCTCGATAATCGAAACGATGTCCGGTGTAACATCTGATTTGATGTGGATTGGATCAAAACCTGAATGGGCTGCTATCTTTTTTTCGATATCTTCCTTTGGAACTTTCAGCAAGTCGGATAGGCGTTGGATGACCTCTGGCTTGATTGGCTCCGTTAGTGGCAGCAAGGAAACAGCAAATCCCGGTCGATTTGTAACGAGGAGCTCCCCGTTTCGATCAAAGAATGTCCCCCGTGGAGCCATCGTTGGGATAATCCGAATGCGATTGCCATCAGCAAGACGCGAATAATATACACCGTCATAAATCTGTAGATAGCAGGCACGCCCCAGAAGAATCACGATGACGAGAATGAATAGGATACCTAATGTTCGTATTCTCCCATTAAATTCTTCAATTTCGTCCAAAATTACCTCTCCTATGTTGAAAGGAAAGGCACCCCTTCTGAAAGGTGCCTATGCATTCACTTCTTAGAAACAATACGACGATCAAAACAACGCGTGGTATAATGAACCGGATACGAAAATACGAGCTGGAACACGAGCATAGCAATCAAAACATGCAAGTGCATCAATGGATGAAACGTATAACCTAGGAGCGCCATGAAGATCGACATCACAACATAGTTCATTGCAGTCACGACTACAGATGCAATAACGGGCAAGAAAGCGCGGTCTTCAAACACATTTCCAGAAAATCTCCCGATCACATAACCGACCAGCAGATTGAAAAACGCATGGATGCCGAAAAAACCACCTGAGCCTAAGTCTTCCAGCAAGCCGAAGGAAAACCCTGCCAATGCTCCTACCCGCTTTCCACGCAAAAGGCCCACAGACGTCGTGTACAAGAGCATCAAGTCTGCAGAAACGCCATAAATGGAAAAAAGTGGAAGAAGAGCCGTCTGAATCGCATAAACAAGCAACGTAAGCAGGGAAATCCACCCCAACGTCTTCATGCTCAGCCCCCCGACGAAGGAGGAGCCACCTTCGTTTCCGTTCCCGGAGTCTGCACCGGCGGTGTCAATGGCTGTGGCGGTGCCTCCCGAGATGCAACGATGACCATGACATCCTCCAATTTCTGAAAATCAACGGCTGGCTCCAAAAGGGCTATCTTTAAAAGCCCCCCCGGATCGTTCTGTAGAGAAGATACAATCCCAACCACAAGCCCTTTGGGGTAGACCCCGCCGAAGCCTGATGTGACGACGACATCCCCTTCCTGAACATCGCCGGTCTTCGGTATATTGACCATTTTCGGCATGGTCGGGTTGTCCATATCCCCTTCTACAATGCCCGTCATGCGAGACTCGGCACGTTGGACAATCGTTCCTACAGAGCTCCTCGGATCCAATATAAGCTGCACCTTTGAAGAAACAGGCCCGGCTTCCACAATATGGCCGACCAACCCTTTTTCTGTAACGACGACCATATTCTCCTGCACACCGTCTTTTGTACCTCTGTTGATTACGACCGTGCTTGACCAAGTGGCCGAATCACGTCCAATAATACGAGCTGCCAGAAAATCAAATTGACGTGCCGTCTGTTTATAGCCCAGCAATGCACGCAATCTTTGATTCTCCGCATAATATTCATTTGCTTCAGCATTCATTGTGCGCAACTCATCGACTTCATTCCGAAGCATCTGATTCTGCTCATGCACAGTCATAATGTCCCAGACACTATTCTTTACAAATAGGACCTGATTTGCTGACCAAGACAAAACTCCCTGAAATGGCATCAATACTGTCGAAATCGTTTTTGACAACAGAGGGGATTGAAAATTCCCACGTGCGGCAGCAAAAACAATTCCGACCAAGCCAACGAGCACAAGACAGAGGATCCATTTCGTTTTATTCGACGTATTTTCTGTTTCTTTTCGAACTCTTCTACTCATTGCCGTAATTTTTTAGATGTCATGACCACGCGCTGCAGCAGCTCGATATTTTCGAGGGACTTGCCCGTCCCCTCTCCCACACAGGAAAGAGCATCTTCCGACACAAGGACAGGCATTCCCGTTTCCTTTGATAGCAGACGATCGAGATTCGTCAGAAGCGCTCCTCCACCAGTCATCATGATGCCATGATCCATGACATCCGCTGCTAGCTCTGGCGGCGTTTTTTCCAGCGTGCCCTTGACTGCATCGATAATCTTATAGATCGGTTCATCAAGAGCTTCCCGGATTTCCTTTGCCTGAATCGTCAATGTCTTCGGCAAGCCGCTGACAAGGTCGCGTCCCCGAATTTCCATGGATTTATCCGCATCGGGCGTCACGATGGCTGTGCCAACGTTAATTTTGATTTCTTCTGCTGTACGCTCACCAATCATAAGATTGTAGATACGCTTGATATACTGCACGATCGCAGAATCCATCTCATCACCACCGATACGAATCGAACGGCTCGTGACGATGCCTCCCAAGGAAATCACAGCGATTTCCGTCGTGCCTCCGCCGATATCAACCACCATGCTGCCCGTAGCTTCCTCCACAGGAAGGCCAGCCCCTATTGCTGCTGCCATAGGCTCTTCGATAAGATAGGCCTCCCTGGCACCTGCCTGCTGCGCTGCATCGATGACGGCTCTTTTCTCCACCTCTGTCACGCCAGAAGGAACTCCTACGACAACACGGGGACGCACGAAGGATTTCGTATTCATTGCTTTGCGTATAAAGTATTTGAGCATCGCTTGCGTGACATCAAAATCCGCGATTACGCCATCCTTCATCGGACGAATGGCGATGATATTGCCAGGGGTACGACCAATCATCCGCTTGGCCTCTTCTCCGACAGCCAGGACATCTCCCGTATCGCTCTTTATTGCCACAACAGACGGCTCGCGAAGCACAATACCTCTTCCCTTTACATGAACAAGCGTATTTGCTGTCCCAAGGTCTATCCCCATATCGTGCGACAAACCGCCAAAAAGACTCCACATAGTATTAAAAAACTCCCTTCAGAATAAATCGCATAATGCATTGCCATCTATTGTAGCATATTTCGAATACTTTGTAATGAAAAATCTGAGAGGATATCAAGTTTCTTTCTTTTTCCAGTCAGGCAAAAGCAACATAGCCTTGTTCCTTCATGCTTACAAACCGTCCCTCGCCTATGATGATATGGTCAAGC
The DNA here is from genome assembly GCA_945877355.1 of uncultured Mitsuokella sp. GTDB lineage: Bacteria > Bacillota > Negativicutes > Selenomonadales > Selenomonadaceae > AWVT01. Next base: position 14,630 of record CAMCRT010000020.1, read on the forward strand.
ACGGGAATATCAAGTATCTTTCCTGCCTTTTGCAAACGCTGTGTCACCGCAATATCCTCCCTGCTGGGAGAAGGATCCCCGCTGGGATGATTATGGGAAAGGATAATTGCAGCAGCAGAAGAATGAATTGCCTCCAAAAAAACTTCACGGGGATGTACGACGGAGGCAGAAAGACTCCCTGTGGAAACATTTCGCATCCCGGTAATATGATTTTTCGTATTCAGCAAGAGAATCACGAAATGCTCTTTTCGCTCAAATTCCAAACGCGGCATAAGATATGCAGCCGCATCCTCGGGGCCGTGCACAACGGTAGCCTTGGCTGTCGATTCAATGTGAAGACGCCTCCCCAGCTCGACTGCCGCAAGAATCGTTACTGCCTTAGTCAGGCCAAGCCCCGGAATATCCGTCATCTCTTCAGGCATCATGTGCATGAGGTCCTGAAGCCCCCGTTCCCTGAACTTTGCCAAAACATCCGCCGCGACGTGCAATACCGACTTGTTCTGCATGCCTGTACGCAACAAAATTGCAAGAAGCTCTGCATTGCTAAGTGCTGACGCCCCATATCGGATAAATTTTTCACGTGGGCGTTCTTCTTCGGGAAGATCACGTACCATGACTGCCATGACCACATTCCTCCTTCTACAAAGGGCACGGGATTAGTATTTGCGCGCCAAAAGCAATGCCACAATGATTCCGACCGCGCTCATAATATTCGGCAGAAACGAAAAGGAAAACACAAATTTCAGGATAAACAAATTGACCGAAATTGAAGAAGTCTCAAAAATCGGCTGCGAGGCAACAAGATACGGAGCTATTCCCGAAAACGCTTCCACATAGCTCAGAGCCTGCCCGAGCAGCCCACCGATTACAGCTCCCACCACTGCCCAAAATACATGCATCCCTACGCTTCGGCCACCAAATTTTGCCAAAGACTTCGCCCCCTTTTAATATATGTTGCGGGATTTTTGTCTTACTATTCGTTGTATTCGTTTTAAACTCGAAAAAACCTGCATACAAAAGAGAAAGAGTTGCCGCAACAACTCTTTCTCATCAAAAATTACTCACAGGAGATACCGCATATACACATACACAGTTGAAATCAAAATAGTAAGGAGCATGATCCCGAATCCAACCTTCAGGTAGCTCAAAAAGGTTATCTTGACGCCCCGCTCCGCTGCCATAGCTGCCACAATCAGATTTGCCGATGCTCCAACGAGTGTGCCATTACCGCCAAGGCATGCCCCCAGCGCTAAGCTCCACCATACCGGTTCTAGATTTGATACGCCCATCGCTCCCATATTCTGGATAAGCGGAATCATCGTGGCAACGAAGGGAATATTATCCAGCACAGAAGATACGATGGCAGAAAGCCACAAAATAAGCATTGACGTTAAGACAACATCACCCTCGGTCAAGGATACAGCCTTTTCAGCGAGATCTGCAATCACGCCTGTTTCAATGAGCCCACCGACGGCGATAAAGAGGCCGATGAAGAAAAATATCGTAGACCACTCCACCTTATGGAGTGCTGCCTCAACCAGATGTGCACTTCCCCCCGCCAGAAGGAGAATCAAAAAACCACCTGTCAATGCGATAAGAGAGGATTCAATATGTGTAATGGAATGTGTAAAGAAGCCAAGAATCGTCAAGGCAAGAACGAAAAGGCACCGATATAAGAGCTTCATGTCCTTCAAAGCGTCCTTTTCATTCATGGCCATGATTTCGCGTTGAAGCTCCGGCTTTGTTACCAGTGCCTTGCGATAGATGACATTCATGATGAATAGCACGACAGCAAGATTTAGAAACGCGATAGGTGCCAGATTCAAAATAAACGCGACAAAATCAAGTTCCTGTACTGCCATGCCAATCATGATATTAGGTGGATCACCGATCAGCGTCGCAGTCCCTCCGATGTTGGATGCGATGATTTGTGTCAATAGGAACGGCACAACCTTCAGGTGCAGCTTCATCGTAATAGAGAACGTCACAGGGACCATCAGAAGAACCGTCGTAACATTATCAAGCAACGCAGAAAACAGGGCCGTTATCAGGCCAAGATATATAAGAAGCTTTCTTGGCTCCGCCTTTGCAAGCTTTGCTGCCTTGATAGCCACATAGTCAAAAAGCCCCGTCTGGCTTGTGACGGCAACAAGTATCATCATACCGACAAGGAGCCCAAGTGTGTTGAAATCCACGTGATGCAGGGCTGTTTCCTGATCCAAAATGCCGATGAGCATCATGAGAATTGCCCCGAGCATTGCCGCAACAGTACGATGTATTTTCTCGGACACGATCACAACGTACATCAAGACAAAAATGATGCCAGCTAAAGTTTCCATAAAAAGCCTCCTTTTGTAGATGCGCACGACCGGCGCAAGCAGAATCAGCAAGCATGCGCAGAATATTCGCATACTTATAAAACAATAGACGGAGCCTGTGGTGAACAGACTCCGCCTAAACAAACCATATTCAATTTAATGAGGATAAACGCGTAAAATCGCGGCCTATACGCTTAAATGGTGCGACAGGAGGGATTCGAACCCCCGACCCACGGCTTAGAAGGCCGTTGCTCTATCCAACTGAGCTACTGACGCGAAAATGGTCGGGATGACAGGATTCGAACCTGCGACATCCTGCTCCCAAAGCAGGCGCGCTACCAAACTGCGCTACATCCCGGCAATCGATGGACATAAGTATATCGATTCCTTTCGGGATTGTCAATCATTTTTATCCCCAATTGGTATCTTTCGGGTACGAATGCCAATCATAATTTATGAAAAACAATTGGCGCACAAGGCTTCATTACAAATCCTCATGTACCTCGCTGAAATAAATAACCGTGACCGTATCTTCCATGAGAATCCTGCGCTTGTATATGCGCTCAAAGTCTGCGATCAATTCCTCCCGGGAATTGATCTCTGGATTTTGGTGCCCAAGATCTCCGCTTGTCAAAGTTCCCATGGTCTTTACACGCACTTTGTCAAGAAATGCCGTGTAAAGCTTGTGCTTCGGCTCACCCAAGACGCCAGTCGTAATCCATACGATGGAGTTCTCCGGGAACTGCCCGCTGACATCACCAAGGCGCACGGTACAGTTTTTTGTGCGCTCCATCAGCATCTTTTTATGCTTTGCCGCCTGAAAATTCAACGCCATCATAATGAGTCGACCCCTTTCACCAATACGTTTTTATATTATGTCCAATGCACACATTTCTTGGAATCATACGCAAGACAAAACCTGCAACCATGTGGACATGAACTGCGCTTTTTGCACTCTAGCCATTATTTCGCCTTCCCCCTGCGTTTTTCCTTCTATAAGTTTATTCCATTTCATAAAAATTTATGCTAGACTATTTTCCAGATGTGTTTTTGAAAAATACAGGGAAAAGGAGAAAATTTGCTATGAGAAAAATTTTTCACTTGATGTTTATTCCGATTGCAGCGACCCTCATCGCTACCACAAGCCTTCCTTCCGCTTCCGCCGCACAGGTCGAGGATACTCGACCGATCCTCTCCGTGGATGGGACGGGGACAAGCACGGCGAACCCTGACATGGCTACAATCACGATTGGTGTGACGACACTGAGCGAGGATGCGGCAACGGCCCAAAAGGAGAATGCTAACACATCGGCTGCCATTCAAAATGCTGTTCAGTCCCTTGGTATCGACGCAAAGGATATCCAGACAAGCAACTATTCCTTCCGCCCCAATTACCAAACGGATAGCAATCGTCAGACAAGCATCAAAGGGTATACCGTCAATAACTCCATCACGGTTGTCGTTCGGGATCTGAATCTTGTGGGACAAGTAATCGACACCTCTCTGAATAGTGGCGCAAACGAAATCAATTCCTTGGAATTTTCCACACAAAATGTCCAGCCTGTGCGAAAAGCAGCCATGCTGAACGCCGTAAAGGATGCCGAAGCCAAGGCGGAAATCATAGCAAAAGGGCTTGGTCGGAAAATTCTTGGCATCAAGAGCGTCAATGAGAGCACGGGAAATATCGAAGTGCGCCGCTTCAATGCAGCGACCCTGATGATGGCGAAGGATGCTACAACGCCCATCGCCACGGGCAGCCTTTCCCTCTTGTCCAATGTTCATATCGAATTTATCCTGAGCGAATAAGGAGGTCTCCGCTCCCCTCATGTCAACAACTTCCAACGCCGTGAAAAAGCCGCGCCTCAATGCAATAGAATATATCCGCGGCATCTCCATGATGGGCGTCATCGGAATCCATGTGGGCTCGCAATATGTGGAAAACGCCTTTGCAAATCAGCAGCTTATTGCTCTTTTCGAGGTGGTTTCTCGCTTTTCTGTTCCCATTTTTTTCTTTATCTCCGCCTTTGGCTTGTTCTATAATCTCGACATGAGCAGGCCATTTTCCTATAGGGATTTCCTCCGTCGCCGTTTTCGCGCCGTGCTCATTCCCTATATCGTATGGTCACTTGCCTACATTCTTCATGATTCCATTCTCTTTCACACGGGGGTCCCCGATATACTCCATCTGCTTTCCCTGCTTTTTTTCGGCAATGCAAAGTATCATCTATACTTTCTCGTAATCCTCATCTGGTTCTACCTTGCCATGCCCCTTTGGATCCCCATCGTAAAGCGCATGACCGGGCAGGCTCTATTCCTATTGCTGTTGGCACAGATTGCATTTGATTATTGGTCAAGCTACTCTGTGCCCTTTAACCTGTTTGTCTACGGCCTTCCCGACACGTCGATCCTGAAGCCCTTCCTGATGTATCGCCTGAATTACTGGCCATTCCATTACATCTTTATATTCCTCTTGGGCGGATACCTTGCTGTGCATATCCAGGCATTCCGGGAGTTTCTAAAAAGGCGCACCATTTTGATTCCCGCTTTTTTCGTCGTGACGCTTTCCGCTATGCTCCTCCATTACTATGCGGTAATTTACAGGGATGGATACACCCTTCTCGAAGCCATCAACACCGTCCATCAGTTGGCACCAGAGGGAATCCTTTACACGGCAGCAGCCTCCTTATTCTTTTTTCAAATATTCACCTATGCACCACTTTCAAAAGGTACCCATTGGCTCCTGCATGAGCTGGGACTCCATTCTTACTTCGCCTATCTCTTTCATCCGTTTGTGATTACGTACCTTGCTCTCTTGCTGCAACATTCGGGGCATGTGATGACGGCTCCGCTTGCCATAGCCTTTTATCTTGTGACGCTCCTCTTATCTGTCTGCATTGCCGCCGTTTTTCGCCATCTTGGTACGCATCTTTCATGGATCAATAAGCTTACCATCGGTGTCTACCCTCGTCGTTCCTGATTCCTTCTGCGCAGTTCACTACTATCATGGATCTCTATAACGAAATGCTCCATGATACCTGTGAGACTGCGCTTTTCTCTTCTTCTCCCTACCTCTCTGTTTATTCCACTTGCAAAAGTAATGTCTTGCGTGATAAAGTATAAATAATACCTATAAGAGAAGCCCTTGAAATGTGACGTAGTATGGCCTTCTCTTTCCAAATACACACATCGTCATAAAGGAGTAATGATATATGCTGCTAACGCGAAAGTCTGTCGAGCTCCTGGCGCCTGCTGGGAATTGGGATGCGCTCGTAGCTGGCGTAGAGTCCGGCGCAGATGCCATATACCTCGGCGGAAAGCATTTCAACATGCGCATGCATGAAGGCGACTTCAACTTCAGCGATGAAATGCTAAAAAAGGCAATCGATTATGCGCACGAGAATGGCGTGCGTCTCTATATTACACTGAACAACCTCATCAGCAACGAAGAAATCCCTGCGCTGAAGGAGTATTTGAAGTATCTTGAGACCATACAGCCAGACGCGCTTCTCGTCCAGGACTTTGCTGTCCTTGAGCTCGTGCACGAGCTCGGCATCACCATCCCGCTCCATACCTCCGTCATGATGAACACTCATAATGAGTATGCCATTGAGAAGCTCAAGGAGTATGGCATCACGCGCATCGTCGTGGGCCGGGAAATGACGCTCTCAGAGCTCGCCCTCTTCCGTGCCCGCACAGGAATTGAAGTGGAATATTTCATGCACGGAGATATGTGCATTTCGGAAAGCGGCCAGTGCATTCACTCCGGCGTTCTCTTCGGACAGAGCGGAAATCGGGGACGCTGCCTGAAGGCCTGCCGCTGGGCTTATCGCCTTATCGATGACGACACGGAGGAGGATCTGGATGCAGCCTCCCCTGGCCCCTACAAGCTTGCCCTGAAGGATATGTGCATGTACCGTGCCATTCCGGAGCTGATTCAGGCTGGTGTATTCTCTTTCAAAATTGAGGGACGCATGCGCGCTGCAGACTTTCTGCGGCGAATCGTCTCCACGTACCGCAAGGCTATCGATGCGTATATCGCAGATCCTACGGGCTACCATACAGATGAAGAAGGCTGGCGCACGCTCTTTGAGGGCCGGGCGCGCGATTTCACGACGACCTTTGCCTTTGGCGGTACCTCTGCCAAGGATATCGGCTTCTCCGGTGAGCGGGAGCCACGTTTTTTCAGCGATGCTGTAAAGGAAGCGGGTTTCCAGGACGAAATTCTAAAGCAAGAGCCTGCCATCCAAAAGGAAAATGCCCCCCATCGGCAGCTCTCTGTTCGGGTCAACACACTGGAATCTGCCCGAGCTGCCATTGACGCAGGAGCGGACAGGGTTTATGTGGGCGGCGAGGCATTTCGCCCCATTACGCCCTGGACCCTTTCGGACTATAAGGAAATCCTTTCCTATGCAAAAGGCAAGGCGAAGGTCATTATCATGACGCCTCGCACCACCATGCGCCGGGAGTGCGGTGAATTGGAGCAGCTCTTTACCTCCCTTAAGACCATACGCCCCGATGGCGTGCTGGTCAGCAATCTGGGCTCTTTGCAGCTGGCAAAAAGCATTCTCGACCTGCCGCTGCAGGCCGATACCTCCTTCAATCTCTTTAATTCCCTGGCAGCAAAATTTCTGAAGGAAAACGGGCTCTCGATGGCCACCACTTCCTATGAGCTCTCCTTCGAGCAGCTCCGCGAGGTGGTGGAGGCCTCCGAGCTGCCCCTGGAGACCGTCGTGCACGGTTCCTATGAATCGATGATCTGCGATCACAATTTCCCTGCCATGAACCTGAAGGACTTCAACGAGCTTCAGGAGCCAGAGCTTCTTGACCGCCACTATGCACTTCTCGATACGGCAGACGAAAAGCATTCCCTCCGCATTGACCAGTTCGGGCGCAATCATATCCTTTTTGCCAAGGATCTCTGCCTCTATCCCTATCTCGACAAGTTCAACGGCCTTGCCTCCTATCGCATCGAAGCCCAGGACTACACACCAGAGCTGACCGGGAAAGTCACGAAGCTCTATCGCGATGCGCTGGATGCTCTGGAGGCAGGCACCTTTGCCTGCGATAGAGAGCGTCTGGCTGCTCTGGAAAAGGAGTCCCCTCGTGCCTTTGGCATTGGGACATATCGCTTCCGCCAGAGCCGAAATTCTATCTAAATCACCTTCTCAAGTCAAACAAGGGAGAGCAAGCGAATGGAAGAACATACCTACATCGGTCCCGAGGGCATCATCGAAAAGAAGAAGAAATACATCATGCCGTGCCTGGGGCACTTTTATCGGGAACCGCGCCAGTTTGTGCGCGGTGAGATGCAATATCTCTTTGACCATGAGGGCCGGCGCTATCTCGATTGCTTTGCCGGCGTTTCCGTCATAAACTGCGGTCATTGCAATCCGGAAATCACGAAAAAGGTTCAGGAGCAGGTGGGCACGCTCCAGCACGTCTGCAATATCTATCTGACGGAGAACTTCGTCAATCTGGCAGAGCGCCTGGCCGAGGTCACCCCTGGAGATCTTCAAAAGTCCTTCTTCTGCTCCACCGGCTCCGAGGCAACGGAGGGCGCTCTGCTCCTCGCCTCGATTTATACAAAAAACAGCGAGATCATTGCCCTCCGGAATGGCCTTCATGGTCGTACGAAGCTCGGCATGAGCATCACTGGCATCGGCATGTGGCGCACGGATGTAAATCCTGTGGGTGGCATCCATTTTGCTCCAAATCCCTACTGCTACCGCTGCCCTCTGGGGAAAAAGCGAGAGACCTGTGACCTTGCCTGTGCAAATGCGGTGGAAGACCTCATCAAGACGGCCACCAGCGGCCATCCTGGTGCCTTCATCGCAGAATCCATCCAGGGAAATGCCGGCATCATTGTCCCGCCGGAAGGTTATTTTAAGCGTGTCAAAGAGATCCTGGAGACGTATGGCACGCTTCTCATCACAGACGAGGTTCAGACGGGCTTTGCTCGTACCGGCAAGATGTTTGCCATTGAGCATTCCGGCGTGACACCGGATATCCTTGTTTGTGCCAAGGCCCTCGGGAATGGCGCACCAATATCTGCCTTTATCGCCTCGGCAAAGATAGCTGATACCTACACAAAGCCTGGCGCCTCCACCCTTGGCGGCAATCCGGTCTCTAGCACAGCGGGCCTTGCAGTCCTTGACTACATCGCCTCCCACCACCTCATGGAGCATGCGGCAAAGTGCGGCGAGCTCCTCCGAAATGGACTGCGAGAGCTTCAAAAACGCCACCCCATCATCGGCGATATCCGCGGCCTTGGCCTCATGACGGGTGCGGAATTCGTTCACGCTGACAAGAGCCCTGCTCCCGAGGTTCTCGATGAAATTCTGGAAACCATGAAGGACAGGGGCTTCATCATCGGGAAAAATGGCGTTGCACGAAATGTCATGGCCTTCCAGCCCCCTCTTGTCATCACAGAGAAAAACCTCACAGACACCCTCGACGCACTCGAAATGGTCCTAAACGAAATGAAGCTTTGAGAAAGGACAAGTCATGGCGAAACGAACTTATGAACTCACTGTCGCTGGCATCACACGGCAGCTCCCCGTCCTGAACGTCACGGACAAGCTTGCTATCGCTGGATTTATCCTCCTGGGCGATGATGAGCTCACACGAGCCTGTGCTCACGAGCTTGCAAAGAAGGTTCCTACGGGGACCGATATCATTTTGACGGCAGAGACGAAGGGCATTCCCCTGGCGGCCGAGCTTGCCCATGAGCTGGGAATGAAGCATTATGTCGTGGCGCGAAAGTCCATCAAGGCCTATATGGAAAATGCCCTTTGGGTTGAGGATGTCTCCATCACTACAAAGGGCGTCCAGAAGCTTTGCCTCGACGGAGTCGATATCGACCGTATCAAAGGGAAAAATGTCCTATTGCTCGACGATGTCATCAGCACGGGTGGCTCTATGCTGGCCTTGAAGGAGCTTACGGAAAAGGCCGGCGGCCACGTCATAGGCGAGGCCTGTGTTCTGGCAGAAGGAAAGGCCTCCGAGCGGAAAGACATCATCTTCCTCGAGGCGCTTCCCCTCTTCGAGGCAGAATAAAACAAATGCCCATGAAAAATCGCCCAGAAACGAGCCTTGTTTCTGGGCGATTTTTCTATGCCTTGTGATTTTGTCATGCAAATGCCATCAGGTATCGTATGGGATATGATTTTCCTCACACCATAGTCGCACAAGGTTTTCCCGATAATCGCGACAATGCTTTTCCCATGCGTCACGCAGGAGGAGACGCTTCACCTGACTCTGAAAATGCGCTATGGCGCCTGCGCTCTGGAGTGCATCGAGGAGACGCCTTTGGATATCTCCTTCTTGCTCCCGGGCAAAGGCTTCCATCATATCGTGCTCCTGCTCCTCGAGGACATTTGGCACCGGTACATAGCGTTGCCAATCCTCCTCAATGGAAAAAATGGAATCAAGAAGCTCTGCTTCTGAATCGGGATTCGCAGGAAGGTACACTACGCGTCCTTCTGACAAATCTACATAGCTTTGCTGTCGATCGGACCTTTCAAACGCCCGAAGCAATTCCTGAAATGAAACTTTCATGAGTAAACGCCTTCATCAATTTGGGTCAAATCGCTTCGAGGCATTCGACAGGATTCTATCCCGCAGCTCCTTTGAAGCGGTGAAAAATGCATAGATTGCCTCCCGGTCGCCCCGATCGATTGCATCGATGACTTCCCCCAGGATGCCTTGAAGCTCCTTGAGATGGGTCGTAATGGCCTTCGGGTTCGTCATGCAGATATCCGCCCACATGTCGGCATTTGAGGAGGCAATGCGCGTTGTATCCTTGAAGCCGCCGCCGACAAGCTTGATGCAGGACTCCATATCGCCCCCTGTGCGCCCAAGGAGCGTCACGAGAGATGCTGCCGTCACATGGGGAACATGGCTGATGACGGAGGCGCACCGGTCATGTGTCGCAAGATCGAGTGTCGTAAAATTCGCTCCCGTATGACGCAGGAGCTGCATAAGACGCTCCACGGCCTCCTTGGGAGCTCCTGTCCCCTCAATCAGTACATAGGCCTTTCCTTGGAAAAGGTCCTTCGTAGCCGCCTCGACGCCACTCTTTTCCCGCCCCGCCATGGGGTGACCAGCGATGTAGAATATATCCTTTGGCAGGATTTCCCGGAGGTGTTCCCAGATATATTCCTTCGTGCTTCCAGCATCCGTCAATATGGTTCCCGGTTTGAGGAAGGGCAGGATTTTCTTTACCAGCGGTACAATCTGAAGGACTGGCGGACTAAGGTATACGATATCCGCATCCTTTACGACCTCCTCCAAGGAAGCGGACACCGCATCCACCGCACTTAAAAGAACGGCCTTGTCCCGGCTCGCTTGGGAGCGGGAGTATCCCGTAATATAGATGGAATCTCCCATCGTGGCCTTGAGGCAGAGCCCCAGGGAACCGCCGATAAGGCCGACGCCAAGGATAGCCAGTCGCGTCGTGCTCATATCCTGCGCCCCATGACGGAAGCAATCTTGCCGAGCTCTTCCATCAGTGCATTGAAGTTTTTCGGCGTCAGGCTCTGATCGCCATCAGAGAGGGCGACCTCCGGATGGGGATGGACCTCGATGATGAGGCCGTCGCAGCCGGCAGCGACAGCTGCGCGCGCCATGGGCTGGACCATCTGCCAGCGACCTGTGCCATGGCTGGGATCCACGATGATGGGGAGATGGGACAGCTCCTTCACCGCTGCTACGGCGGAGAGGTCAAGGGTATTGCGCGTGAAGGTCTCATAGGTGCGGATTCCACGCTCGCAGAAAATGACGTTCTCATTCCCCCCGGCCATGATGTACTCCGCCGCATTGAGCCACTCACTGATTGTCGCCGAAAGTCCCCGCTTCAGCATGACAGGCTTTCGGGTCTTGCCAAGGGCCTTCAGAAGCTGGAAGTTCTGCATATTGCGGGCGCCCACCTGGTAGATATCAGCATACTTCCCGACAGCCTCGATATCCTCCTTGTCGACAATCTCCGTCACGACACGGAGCCCCACCTCGTCCGCCACGCGGCGAAGCATCTTGAGCCCATCCACAGCCAGGCCCTGGAAGTCATAGGGGCTGGTGCGAGGCTTGAAGGCGCCCCCGCGGAGGAACTGCGCTCCCCCTGCCTTTACAGCCTTTGCCGCCTCCATGAGCTGATCCTCGCTCTCCACCGAGCAAGGTCCTGCCATGATGGCAAGCTCTTCCCCTCCGACGGGGAAGCCGGCCACATCCACAATGGTATTTTCCGGGTGGAAATTCCGGCTGACAAGCTTGTACTTTTCTGTGATGCGCACGGTCTTCTCGACGCCATCCATCATGCTGACCTCGAGCCCCGCTATCTTCTTGCGGTCTCCAATGACACCGATAATGGTACAATCCTCACCCGTTGAAAGATGCGCCTTCAGTCCAGAATCCTTGAGTCTTTCGACCACCCGATCGATGTTTTCCTGGGTTGCCTTCGGGTTCATGACGATAATCATACAATGACCTCTCTTTCCATAAAAAAAACCCGTCCCTATACAGGGACGAGCCTTGCTCGCGGTACCACCCTGCTTGCCATGCAAGCCTCTCTTTGGATACAAACATATCCGCAGCCTATGGTAACGGTGGCGCTCCGGCTTGGCCTACACAGATTGCTCCTTCAGCCTGCTGCTCCTGAGTGTATTTCATCCCCCGCTGTCACAGCTTCGCACCAACCCGCTGCTCTCTTGAGACCTCTGAAGGATTACTTCTCTCAATCATCACATTTGCTTTTGATGTGTGTTACTATATCAGCATTTTTATCAGTTGTCAATATAAAAATGTAACGCATTTGATAAAACGTCCACCAGAAACACACATCATCACACGCGGACCATAGCAACCTCATCGCAGTTTGGGAATTTGGGACAATCGATGCATTCCTTCCAGACCTTGTGGGGCAGTTCTTCCTTCGTGATGGTCTGGAACCCAAGGGTCTCAAAAAAGCCGGGCTTGTAGGTCAGCGTAAAGAACTTCTCTACGCCAAGCTCCTCCCCTTCCCGCATAAGCTGCCGGACAATTTTCGCCCCAATACCCTGGCGCGTCCTGGACTTAGCGACAGCAAGGGTCCGTATCTCCCCCAGCTTATCCCAGATAATATGGAGTCCTCCGACACCGACAATCGTCCCTGCCTGCTCTGCCACCACCATGTCTCGGAGTGTCTCGTAGAGCGTATTGCGAGACCGCATGAGCATGACACCGTCTGCGGCATAGTCGCTTACGAGGTCATATATGGCCTCCACATCACGAAAGGTCGCCTTTCGATAAAGTATATCTTCCATCAAACTCCCACTCACATAACCTTGCTTTACTGAACTACACCTGCACTCGGGCACACATGACGCAGCGGGCAAATTGGGCAGTCGGGTTTCCTCGCCTTGCATACCTTGCGCCCATGATAGATGAGCCAATGGTGTGCATCGGACCATTTCTCCCGAGGAATTGCCTTTTGCAGTCCCTTTTCCACCGCCAGAGGCGTGCTACCAACAGCCAGATGCAGCCGGTTTGCCACACGAAATACGTGAGTGTCTACGGCAATGGCAGGCTGGTGAAACGCCACACTCATCACCACATTTGCCGTCTTGCGTCCGACTCCTGGCAGAGCTTGAAGTGCCTCCATGCTCTGGGGAACCTCACCTCCATACACATCACAGAGAATCTGACATGCTGCGAAGATGTTTTTCGCCTTATTGTGAAAAAGGCCGCAATCTCGTATTTCATTCTCAAGTGCTGGTATCCCCAAAGCAAGGATCGCCTCAGGCGTATTTGCTTTCTTGAAAAGACGATTCGTGGTGATATTGACTCTGGCGTCTGTGCACTGGGCGGAGAGAATGACCGCCACAAGGAGCTCAAAGGGTGTGGAAAATTCCAGTGCTGGCTTGGCCCCCCGATACGTCTCCTCCAGAATGGCAATCTGCTCCTCCCGGATTTTCTTCGTCACTCGCATAATAGCCTCATCAGTTCGTCAGGCTGCGCACAGGTGCGGGAATGCGCCCTCCGCGGGCGATAAAGGCCTCGGAGCTATAGGCATTTCGCACAGGCATGATGGGGCAATAGCCAAGGAGCCCGCCGAACTCCACCACATCCCCCACCTTTTTCCCGGGGACAGGAATGACACGCACAGCCGTCGTCTTGTTGTTGATCATGCCGATGGCCGCTTCGTCGGCAATGATGCCGGAAATCGTAGCGGCAGAGGTATCGCCCTCAATGGCAATCATGTCAAGACCCACAGAGCAGACACAGGTCATCGCCTCCAGCTTCTCCAAGGAGAGGCTCCCCTTTTCCACTGCCCGGATCATGCCTTCATCCTCGCTGACGGGGATGAAAGCACCGGAAAGGCCGCCCACATGGGAAGAAGCCATAAGGCCGCCCTTCTTTACAGCATCATTCAGTAGTGCCAGCGCTGCCGTCGTTCCCGGAGCGCCGCAGCTTTCGATGCCCATCTCCTCGATGATGCGGGCCACGCTGTCGCCCACGGCCGGCGTCGGTGCGAGAGACAGGTCGATGATGCCAAAGGGCACGCCAAGCCTACGGGAGGCCTCCCGGGCCACAAGCTGGCCGACGCGCGTTATCTTGAAGGCTGTCTTCTTGATGGTCTCGGCAATCTCCGTGAAGTCCGCGCCCTTGAGCTCCTCCAGGGCATGCTTCACGACGCCCGGGCCGGATACGCCGACGCTGACGACCTTATCCGCCTCGCTGACACCATGGAACGCCCCTGCCATAAAGGGATTGTCCCCAGGGGCGTTGCAGAATACCACGAGCTTTGCACAGCCAAGGGCCTCCTTATCGCGGGTAAGCTCCGCCGTGCGCTTGATGACCTCCCCCATCTCCCGGACGCAATCCATATTGATGCCGGCCTTTGTGGAGCCGAGATTCACAGAGGAGCAGACGAGATCCGTCGTGGCAAGTGCCTGGGGGATGGAGTCGATGAGGATGCGGTCGCCATTCGTGAAGCCCTTTTCGACAAGGGCAGAGAATCCACCGATGAAATTGATACCAACTTCTTTTGCCGCGCGATCCATAGCTTCTGCCACCGGGACATAGGAGTCCGTGCGACAGGCATCCGCTGCGATGGCAATGGGCGTGACAGATACGCGCTTATTGATGATGGGAATGCCATATTCCGCCTCGATATCCTCTCCTGTCTTTACAAGGAACTCTGCCGAGCGGGTGATTTTTTCATAGATATTCTGGCAGAACTTATCGATGTTAGGATGGGCGCAGTCACGGAGAGAGATGCCCATGGTAATGGTGCGGACATCGAGCTTATTCTCCGTAATCATGCGGTTTGTTTCAAATATGTTCTCAAATGTAATCACAGACTGCCTCCTGCCTCAAACCGTATGCATGGCCTGGAAGATATCCTCATGCTGGACCTTGATATCCACATTCATCGCCTCGCCCTGGGCCTTCAGTGCCTTTTGCAGGTCAAGAAGTTTTACATTGGCCTCCGTGCTCTCTGCAATGAGGACCATGTTGAAAAAACCATCCATGATATTCTGATTGATGCTCAAGATATTGACATTATTCTCCGAAAGAATCTGGCTGACCGAGGCAATAATGCCGACGCGATCTTTTCCGACGACTGTGACAACGAGTTTCATAAAGTGCTCTCCTTCAAGTCAAGAAACAATTCCTATAGGAATTATAGCAAGACAGGCCCTAAAAACCAATAGCCTTCCTAAAATAATTGTATATTTCGGGAAAACCTGCCATAATAGTAGTGCGTATATTCTTTCAACTATGCTGTATCGGAGGGATACAAATGGAACTTGGATTTTTCGATGGGGAATTTATCGACCTGAAGGAGCGGCGCGTCCTGCTGGAGGACCGCGGCTACCAATTCGGCGATGGCATCTATGAAGCCACCCACGTCTACAACGGGAAATGCTTTGCACTGGATCGCCATCTGGCCCGCTGCCGCAGATCTCTTCGGGAGTTGCGCATCCCAATCACCTATATGGATGAGGAGCTCACGGCCATTCACAATGATCTGATTCAAAAGAGCGGTGTCAAAAACGGGGTAATCTATTTCCAGATTACCCGGGGCGTTGCAAAGCGCAACCATGCCTTCCCGGATAGTGTCGTGCCGCTCCTCTCCATGACAATCCGGGAGTCGAAGACAAATACAAAATGGCAGGAAGAGGGAATCCACTGCACGCTCTTTGAAGATATCCGCTGGCTGCGCTGCGACATCAAATCCCTGAACCTTCTGGGAAATGTTCTGGCAAAGCAGGCCTCTCATGACAAAAATGTTCAAGGGACCATTCAATACCGAAAGGACACGAATCTCATTACAGAAGGCTCCTCCAGCAATTTCTTTGTGGTAAAGGATGGGGTGATCTGGACGCATCCCATCAGCAACCTGATTCTAAAGGGCGTGACCCGCTCCATTCTTGTCGAAAAGATTATCCCCAGCCTCGGATATACACTCGTGGAAAAAGCCTTTACTCCCGAATTTGCAAAGTCGGCAGACGAGGCCTTTGCCACCAGCACCAGCCTTGAGGTGACTCCTGTTGTCCATCTTGAAGACGCTACCATCGGCAACGGGAAGCCAGGTGATGTCACAAAATCGTTGCTGGCAGCTTATCACGATCTTGTAAAAAAAGAATGCGGTAGCCTATCGTAAACCAATAACTACATTTGATGTAACAATAATCATGAGGCATAATTCAAATTGGTTATAATGTGCGAAAAGTAGCGCATTTTTCATTGACAAAGCCCCTTTTAGTACCTATACTATTAGCTATGATATAAATTGTAGAGATGGAACGATAAATAGCCTTTTGTCTTCCTCGTGCAATTTATAACAGGAGTTCATAAGACAAACTTATAGAACGATGGTTAAGGAGAGTGTTTTTTAATGGCTAAGAACCCAGTCAAAATCATGGAGACGGTCCTCCGCGATGGTCATCAGTCTCTCTGCGCTACGCGCATGCATCTCGATGATATGCTCCCGCAGCTTTCTGCCCTCGACAAGGTCGGCTATAAAGCTCTGGAAGCATGGGGCGGTGCAACGTTCGACACCTGCCTCCGCTTCCTCGACGAGGATCCTTGGGAGCGCCTTGATACGCTGAAGAAAAATCTGAAGACCCCGATTCAGATGCTCCTGCGCGGTCAGAATCTCCTTGGCTACAACCATTATTCCAACGATGTCGTTGAGAAGTTCGTCGCAAAGGCCTCTGCCCATGGTGTCGGCGTTTTCCGTATCTTCGACGCACTCAACGATGTCCGCAACCTGAAGGTCGCCATCGACGCAGCACTCAAATGCCCCGAAAAGCCGGAGGTCCAGGGCTGCCTCGTCTACACCCTGAGCCCTGTTCATACGAACGAGACCTTCGTCAAGCTCGCAGCCCAGTTGCAGGAAATGGGTTGCCACTCCATCTGCATCAAGGACATGAGCGGCCTCCTGAAGCCCTATGTGGCAGAAGACCTTGTCAAGAAGCTCAAGGCAGAGCTTGATATCCCTGTTGAGCTCCACACCCACTGCACCTCTGGCTTTGGTCATGCAACGTATCTCAAGGCAGTCGAGGCCGGCGTCGACATCATCGACTGCGCCCTGGCTCCCTTCTCCTCCGATACGAGCCAGCCTTGCACGGAGACGATGATCCGCGCTCTCGAGGGCACGGACCGCGACACGGGCATCGATGTGCAGCAGCTCACGCCGATCTCGAAGCACTTCCTCAAGGTAAAGCAGAACCTCATCAAGGAGTTCAACCTCAAGGGCTACTTCGACATCAACCCGAACGTCCTCGACTTCCAGATTCCGGGCGGCATGCTCTCCAACCTCGCCAACCAGCTCAAGGAAGCAGGCATGGAAGACAAGTATCAGGATCTCCTCGACGAGATGCCGCGTGTCCGCAAGGATGTCGGCTATCCGCCCCTTGTCACGCCGTCCTCCCAGATCGTCGGCACCATGGCAACGTTCAACGTCATGAGCGGCCAGCGCTACAAGATGGTTCCGAATGAGTTCAAGGATCTTGCCCGCGGCAAGTTCGGTCGTACGCCGGTTCCTGTCGATCACGACTTCCTCACGAAGACCCTTGGCATCCCTGAGGATCAGATCATCGAGGATTGCTCTGTCGAGGACGCAAAGGCTGAGACCTTCGCTGACTTCGAGAAAGAGCTCAAGGACAAGGGCTATCTCAACCCGACGGAAGAGGATGTGCTCTCCTACGCCCTCTTCCCGCAGGTCGCTGAGGAGTTCTTCCAGAAGCACTACAACAAGATCACTGCGTACAAGCGCTAATTTGCTTCTATTCTCTTGTGACAACGAAGTCCGCCTCTTGCAGGCGGACTTTTTGTTATTCTTGACGCACATGGAATATCATTTTATAATAGATGATATGATTTCTATGATATATGGAGGTAGTGTATGGATTTATTAAATACCATCGTCAACCAAATCAATGATGTACTGTGGTCGTACGTCCTCATCATCGTCCTCGTCGGCTGTGGCATTTGGTTCACGTTTTCGTTCAAGTTTATCCAAGTACGGATGCTCCCTGAAATGCTTCGTCTCCTGACAGAAGGTGTCGGAAAAAAGGCAAAAGGGGATGCCATCAGCTCCTTTCAAGCCTTCTGTGTCAGTACGGCTTCCCGTGTCGGTGTTGGCAATATTGCCGGTGTCGCCATCGCAATCGTCACAGGCGGGCCTGGTGCTGTCTTTTGGATGTGGGTCATCGCCTTCATTGGCTGTGCCACCGACTTTGTGGAAAGTACCCTGGCGCAGATCTACAAGCTCCCCCGTGGCAATGGAAAATTCCACGGCGGTCCTGCCTACTATATCCAGAATGCCCTAGGACAGCCCGCCATCGCGAGGCTCTTCGCAATCCTTATCTCCATCACCTTTGGCCTGATTTACAACTCCGTGCAGTCAAACTCCATCATGATTTCCCTGCAGACGGCCTTTGATATCCCTCCCTTTGCAACGGCCATATTCCTCTGTATCATCACAGCTCTCGTCATCTTCGGCGGAATGAAGCGCATCGCACAGTTCACCGAGTTCCTCGTCCCCATCATGGCCACCCTTTATATCCTCACGGCGATTGTCGTCATCGTCCTCCATATCGAAGAAGTACCCGCCATGTTTGCGTTGATTTTCCACGATGCCTTCTCGCCCCAGGCAGCCGTCGGAGGCGGTCTCGGAACAGCCATCATCACTGGCGTGAAGCGCGGTCTCTTTTCCAATGAGGCAGGCGAGGGCTCCATCCCGAACGCTGCTGCCACAGCGGATGTATCGCACCCTGTCAAGCAGGGTCTCGTACAATCCTTCGGTGTCTACGTGGATACCTGGCTCGTGTGCTCTGCCACCGCTTTCATCGTTCTTTTGACCCAGCAGTACGCCATAGGTGGAAAGCTCACGGGAATCGCACTGGCCCAGGCCTCCCTTGCCAGCGTTTTCGGTGCCCTCGCCCCGGCCTGCGTTGCCGTCATGATCTTCCTTTTCGCCTTCAGCTCCATCGTCGGCAATTACTACTATGGCGAGATCAACATCGCATTCTACGAGGGCAATGTCAAGCTCCACCTCTTCTGCTATCGCATCCTGGTTGTTCTTCTCGTACTCTTTGGCTGTCTTGCAGAGCTTTCCCTTGTCTGGAATCTCGCTGACCTCTTTATGGGGCTTCTCTGCCTGACGAATCTGTATGCAGTGGTGCGCCTTGCGAAGTACGCTCGCATCGCACTGGATAGCTATCTCCTACAAAAGAAAAATGGAATCGAGGAACCTGTTTTCGATCCAAAGGATCTTGGGAATGAACGTGGTGTTCACGCTTGGGGTGTTGACAAATAAACAAAGGCCCGCTCTTTCTATACACGAAAACCTCCACAAGTTATTTTAAAGCTTGTGGAGGTTTTTGCATCAACAGCAGTCCTATAGTCTCCTACCCATACATGACACGTTTCTTATCCCTGATGTTCTTAGTGTAAAATAATACTCGGTGGGGTTGCAATAAAAAGGGATGACCTTTATC
>CAMCRT010000021.1 GCA_945877355.1 uncultured Mitsuokella sp.
CCGTGGTGAAGTAGATCATCTCCGTGCCGCACTGGCCGATGTCCACCACGTCGCAGCCTGCCTCGGTGAGCCCCTTCACGAGGGCATCCCGGAGTGCCGGGCCCGAGAGGCGGATATCGTGGCCCACGGCGACCTTCTTCGCCGAGAAGAGCTCCGGGAAGGAGCGGCCGATGCGATATGCCAGCTCTTCATTGACATCCTCCGGGTACACGCCGCGGATATCGTATGCGCCGAAACCTTTGTTGCTGACCTTCATGCAAAACACCCTTTCCAAACGAGACAAATACAACGGAGAGGCGCGCCCCTCCACATAAAATGCCCTTCGGCAGTATTTTTCGTCCCTGCCGATGAGGCAAACGGAAATTAAATGGGATTTCTATACTTGTCTCTATTCGTCACGCTTGCCGACTTTTCCTTTTTGTCTTGCAAGAAAATTTCGTCAGAATTGGTATTTTTTACAAAGTCGTTTGGAGTGTCTGGAATCCTGCACCGATTGAAAGCTTCCGCCGGTACGAAAGCCCCTATTCCTCCTCCCGGAGGCGCTTGCGGGTCCAGCCGTAGGCGATGGCGAGAGGCACGCAGGAGCCGAGCCAGGCCATGGGGTTCGCCAGGCACGCGCCGAAGTAGCCGATCCAGCCGCAAAGGAAGATGGCGGCGCCAGAGCGCATGAGGAGCTCCATGATGCCCGCCACCGTGGGCACGACGCTCTGGCCGAGGCCCTGGAGTGTGTAGCGGAAGATAAAGAGGAAGGAAAGGATCCAGTAGCAGACGCCGTTCACGATGAGGTAGGTGTGGCCGTACTCGATGACATCCGGGTGGCCGTCCCCCACAAAGAGGTGCAGCATGGCTGGGCCAAAGGCGATGAGAAGTGCCCCGGCGGCGAGGCTGAAGGAGACGCTCATGTAGCAGCACTTCCGCACGCCCTCCCGGATGCGGGAGAGCTTCCTCGCCCCGTAGTTTTGCGCCGTGTAGGCCGCCATGGCGATGCCGAAGGACATCATGGGCATCATGGCGATGGACTCGATCTTCTGGGCCGCCGCATAGGAGGCCACAGCCACGGGCCCCAGCCCATTTAGCGCGATCTGGAGGATGACGGCGCCTATGGCGATGATGGAGCCCTGGAAGCCCATGGGAAGGCCGATGCGCAGGTGCTCCGCGAAGATGCGGAGGGGTACGCGGAAATCCTCCCTATGCACATGGAGCTGGGGCACGAAGCGATAGATGTAGAAAAGACAGCAGGCATTGGCGCAGAGCTGGGCCGCGATGGTGGCAAGGGCCGCCCCGGGGATGCCCCAACCAAAGACGAGGATGGCAATGGGCTCGAAGACGATGTTGAGCCCGAGCCCGATGGTCTGGAGCACGAGGGGGCCCTTGCTGTCCCCCAGGGCCCTTATGAGGTTCACCCCCGTCTGGAGGAAGATGAAGGCCGCGATGCCGCTGTAGATGAGGGAGATAAAGGAGTAGGCGCCGTCTAGTATCTCCGGCGGCGTCTCCATGAGGAGCAAGAGCTCCCGGCAGGAAAGGACGCCGAGGGTCGTCAGGACGACACTGGCGAGGGCCGCAAGGATGGCGCAGGTGGCCCCGCTCTGGCGCACCCCTGCCATATCCCCGGCGCCGAACCGCTGGCCCGTGTAGATGGAGATGCCACTGGTGAAGCCGATGATGAAGCCCAGCATGAGGAACATGAGGGCACCGGTGCAGCCCACCGCCGCCAGGGCCTCCACCCCCAGGAACCGTCCCACGATGAGGGTGTCCACGAAGGCAAAGAGCTGCTGCATGATATTGCCCGCCAAGAGCGGCAGCGTGAAGAAAAAGATGAGCCGCGCCGGGCTCCCCTCCGTCATATTCTTGACCATACACTCACTCCAGATAGCGGGTCACAAGGGTCCGAAGCGACTCCTGCAGCACGATGGCATTTTGCAGCAGCGCATCGGCGCTGGGCCGAAGCTTCGTATAGTGGAACTCCGGATGCTTTGGCACCAGGTAGTCCGTGGGAAAGGGGGTGACCTCGATCCCCTGCTTCTCAAAGTTCAGCACGGAGCGCTTCATGTGGAAGGCGCTCGTCACGAGGATGGGATGGGTAAGCCCCTGCTCCCGCAGGATCTCGGCGGAGTAGCGGGCATTCTGCCCCGTGGTGAGGCTCCTCGTCTCCACGAGGATCTTCTCCTCCGGGATGCCGAGGCTCATGAGGACGCGCTTTGCGATCTTCGCCTCCTCCCCCGTGTCGCCAAAGACCTGGCCGCCGGAGAGCAGCACCGGCACGCCGAGCTTTCGCTGGAGCCGGGCTGTGGCGAGGAGCCGGTTCGCCGGGCTCGCGCAGAGGGTCCCCTCGCCGTCCACATCCGGCGTATCGGAAAAGGCCCCGCCTCCCAGCATGATGATGACATCGCCCGCAGGCTCCGCCGGCGGATCGTAGGCAGCCTCCAGGCTCCCCAATGCACGCTCCGACACGAGGCTCGTGGAAAAGAGATAGAGCACGAAGGTCAGCCCCGCGAGGAGCTTTGCCGCCCGCTTCTCCCCCCGCCGCCGCCAAAGATACCAGGCGAGGGCGAAGAACGCCACGTAGAAGATGCCCGGCGGCAGCACCCAGCTGGCGCCGAATTTCAAAAGATATATCATCCAAGCCTCCGACCCTCCGAGGGACATCGTCCAAAAAGAGGATTCCGCAAAAAAAAATCGAATACAGCAAAAGTAGGGCCGCTTCCTGCGGCAAACCCTAGTGTATTCTATCAGACTTGCAAGGAAAAGAAAAGGAGAGACATCATGGCAGTACTCGAACCGGAAGTCATCCAGGCGGAAAAGAAGGCCGGCGGCAACGGCACCATCACCATCGTAAAGCTCCTGGCACCAAAGGAGCTGGCTGGAAAGTGCGACATGTACGCAAAGGTCATCCTGCCCCCTACCACCTCCATCGGCGACCACACCCACAAGGGCAATACGGAGACGTACCACATCCTCGAGGGCAAGGCGATCTACAACGACAACGGCAAGAAGATCGAAATCGGCCCCGGCACCACCACCTTCTGCCCCGACGGCGAGATGCACGGCATCGCCAACGCCTCCAAGACGGATAACCTCGTCTTCATGGCTCTCATCATCAAAAACGACTAAGCTGAAAACAGGCACAAAAAAACGGGCGAAAGCCCGTTTTTTATTACAGCAAAACAATTTCGTAAAAGCGATTGTCGGCGCCGAGATCGTGGAGGGAACTTAATAGCGCCTCGCCGAAGCCCTCCGTGTGGTTCATCTGCAGGGCGAGGTAGCGGACGGCATCGAGAACTGCCGCCTCCCCTGGCGTGGGAGCGTCCCCGAAGTCCTCCCCCGCCTCCGGCACTGCCAGCACCCGCACATCCGTCATGACGAGGAGCTTCAGGAGCTTTGCCTGGAGGACGAAGGCCTCGTAGCCACCCATGGAGTCCTGCCCCTCCCGGCTGAGATAGCTCCCTGACCAGAACTCGTTCACGAGGAAATTTTCCAGCACGTGGGGGCAAATCCCAGCGATATTCTCCGCAAAGGCCGTGCGCCGCTCCCGGAAGGTGCGGAGCATCTCCTCCCCTGTCCCATCGCCGAATATGGCATGGATCTGGGTCACATACATGCGCGTGAGCGAGTGGCTGTCCTCCCGGACTCTAGCCAGGTACGGCAGGAGCTCCGCGTAGAAGGAAAGGGAGGCCTCCTCGTCAAAGGGATACTGCGCCCGGACCGCCTTTGCCACGGACAGGGCCTGGGAGACCAGGCGGACCACATGATGCTCCACCTCCTCCGTCTCCCAAAGATCCATCTCCCGGGATACGTCGCTCAGGAAGAGGCCGAGGGCCACGAGGCGTGCGTCGAAGTCGAGGCTGCGCTCCTGTAGAATGAGGATGCAGGCACTGCGAAGGATAGGGAAGGCCTCCGCGATGGCAGGCGAAAGATCCATGCGCTGATAGTAGTGGGGCCGCTCAAAGGTATCGACGCGCCGCACGAAGGTCATGGGCTCCTTCGGCAGGAGCGCGAGACGCTCGGCGACGGGGCAGGTCATGCACAGCGTCCGCTCCGCATGATCCCCCACGAGTCGCGTCCTGCGCGGGTACTCCGCACAGACATCGGCGAGGGCCACGGAGCCAAAGCGCTTCTGGAGGGAGCAGAGCCCATCCTTTTGGAGAAAGATGCAGCTCTCCTCCCTCTGGCGTATGGCCCAGGCCCCGGAGGAGGGCTCCCGCACGATGGCCGCCCGGAGCTCCTCCCCGAGGGTGCCGCCCGCATCCCGGTACCTTGCGAGGGTGTCCTCGTCCACGACAGCCGCCCAGGACTTGCAGCAGAGAGAGCCACAGGCCTCCCCATCGCAGGAAAACGCCGCCACATACGAGGGCTCCAAGACCACCAGCTCCGCATCCTGCTTCTCGCCAAACAGCACGCCTACTCCTCCTTTATTGCTCTTCACGCCAGGACTGCCGCCTAGGCGGCTGGATCCTGCTCCTTGCTCCATTGCCACGTGCGACGGAAAACGCCCACCATAGTGGGCGTTTCTACTTTATGCGTTGCGCTCCAGGCACTCCCGTCCATAATATTTCTCGACGAAATCCGGGACAGGCATGGGCCGATCGAAGTAGAAGCCCTGGAAGGCATCCGTACCAAGCTTTTCCAGGAGCTTCGCCTGCTCCTCATGCTCCACGCCCTCCGTGATCGTCGGCATGCCCAGGGTCTTTGCCATGTCGATGACCGACTTCAGGATGAGTGCACCCCGATCATCCTCCTCCGAGGGCATCAGGAAGCCCAAGTCCAGCTTCAGGATATCCGCATGGATGTCCTTCAGCATGGCAAGGGAGGAGTAGCCGCTGCCGAAGTCGTCGATCTCCACCACATAGCCCTGCTCCCGGAACTTGTCGATGAGCTCATTGTACTGGATGCGATCCGACATGAGCGCCGTCTCCGTGATCTCCAGATGCATGCGCGTGGGGTCGATGCCGAGCTTTCGCACATAGGTGGTGATGGTCTGATAGATGTCGATGTAGTAGGCATCCCGGGCCGAAATATTGACGGATACAGGAAGATCCTCCATGGGCGTGCCCTTCCAGGTGGAAAGGAGCGCCGCCACAGCCCCCCACATGTAGGCGTCGAGCTGGTAGATGAGCCCCGCATTCTCCAGGAGCGGGATGAACTGGCCCGGCATCAAAAGCCCTCGCTTCGGGTGATTCCAGCGGACAAGGGCCTCTGCACCGCATATCGTCCGATCCTTTGCAATCTGCGGCTGGAGATACACCTCGAACTCATGATGCTCCAGGGCGCTGGTGAAGGAGCTCAGGATCTCCGAATCCTGCAGGGCCTTTTTGAGGAGCGAGTCCTTATAGACCGCCATCTGATTGACCCGGACATTCTGGATGGTCTCGATGGCGAGATTTGCCCTATCGCACATGAGGGAGACCGGCAGGCTCACGTCCGTCACCTCGTAGACGCCCAGATGCACGCACAGCTTGAAGGAGGGGCTGTCGAACTTCGAGGTGATCTCACTGATGCGCTCCATGATCGCATTCGGCATCAGCTCATCCCGGGGGATGAATACGACAAACTGATCCCCGTGCAGGCGGCCTGCGACGCCATGCTCTCCCGCCAGCTCCCGATAGTATTTCCCCAGGAGGCGGAGGATCTCGTCGCCCTTCTCCTTCCCGAACAGGCTGTTGACGAATTTGAAGTCTTTGATATTCGACGCGACGAGCACATACTCCGGATGAACCGCGCAGCGGAGGATATCGGCCACCTTCTGGAAGAAGCACTCCCGCGGCATGAGCCCCGTCAAGGGATCGACGAGCTCCACTCCCTCCTCCGGGAAGCCTCCCATCAGAGGATCCGCCTCATCGTAGATTTCATAATAGTAGCCCGAGAAGCGGCCCTCGCCGTCAAAGAGCTTGTGGTAGCCCACATCGCACATACGCTTCTTGCTGCCGATATTGCACTCCTGCTTCCACTCGGCATCGGAGAGGAGAGCGATATCGCCGCTCTCCCCCATGCGGCTGTCATCCACCCAGGTCAGGAAGAACTCCTTCAGGAGGGCCAGCTCCCCATGGGGCACCCGGAAGATCTGGAACACCTCCGGGTTGGCATAGACGCACTCGTCCTCTATATTGAAGCAGACGACGCCCCGGCGGATGCCGCCCGTCTTCGCCACGAGAAGCTGGATGAGCTCCCGGTCCCGCATGACGCGCATCTCTTCGCTGCGCACATTGCTGGAGATGAGCTCCATGACGCAGGAGCAGGCAGTGCCATCCGCCTGCTCCACCTCTACGGGTGCCGACAGGATATGGCAGATCTTGCCCTCGTGCACCTCGTCCTTCTCCATGTTGTGAGCCGCAGCCAGCGCACAGGAGCTGGAGCAATGGCGGCAGCGGGTCTGCTTCCCCCAAAAGCCATAGCAGGAAGCGGCCGCATGCACCATGCCATCCTCACCGCACTGGAGGACCGTGCACTTTCCAGGATCCACGATGCGCGCCGCATCGTAGATGATGGAAAGTCTCCCCAGCATCTCCTTGATTTCCTCAATACGAAATCTCGCCATTTCTTTCATCCTTCCGCTGTCCGAGCGTACTCTCCCAGGCACCACGCATGGTTCCGTCCTCGCATGGAAGTCCAAAGGCCCAGAGAGACATAATTGCTATTTTATCTATTATATCATAATCTTTCAAATATGCCATACTCGCTAAAATCTTTTTCTATCTTGCTGATTGCTCCATGGCGACAGGCATAGCAAAAGCCCCTGCCCTCGAGAAGATTCCGAGGAGCAGGGGCTATTGTTTCAGCTATTGTTGCGGCTTGCCTTGCTTTTATGTCGTTTGCTTTGCAGGAGCCGTGGTCTTTCGGAGGACGAGGGTGTTCTCAAGCTCCACATCCTGGGGCGTCTCTCCCTGGATGGACTTGCACAGCACAAGGGCGGCGGCGAGGCCCAGCTTTTTCATGTTTTGATCCACCGTGGTGAGGGGCGGGTCGATGAGGCGGGACAGCAGCACATTGTCAAAGCCAATGATGGAGATATCCTCTGGGATATTGAGGCCGACATTTTCTGCCGCACGGACGGCGCCGGAGGCCATGAGGTCATTGCAGCAGAGGATGGCAGTCGGAGCCTTCTTCTTGAGCTCCTTTTCCACGGTCCGCTCGGCGGCCTGGACCGTCTCCACGCTATTGCCCTCGCCGATGTTCACGATGCGGGGCGCAAGCTCCCGCTCATCGCAAAAGGCGCGATAGGCCTCCTCCTTGACCGTGTAGGAGTCGGAGTGCTCGCCGCAGAGGAACAGGATCTCCCTGTGCCCGTTTTCATAGAGATGCATGAGTGCCTTATAGGTGCCGCCGGCCTCGTCGTTTGCCACGTAGGACACGCCCGGGACCCGATGGTAGCCATTGATGAAGACAAGGGGCATGCGGCGGGCGATGCTGCTGTAGAAATTCTCGTCGATGTCCTTCGTATTGGGGCTGATGACGATGAGCCCCGCGATGTTGCGGGTGACGAGCTGGCGCACGCAGTCCATTTCCTGCATGGGGTCATTTTGGGCGCAATTCAGGATCAGAGAGAGCCCAGCACTCCGGATGCCCTCCTCGATGCCGCCAATGACCTCGGCAAAAAACATATTGTAAAGCCCAGGGACGACGACGCCGATGGCAGAGGAGCGCTTCGTGTTGAGCTCCCGGGCCTGGACGTTTGGCACATAGTGGAGCTGACGAATGGCCTCCTCGACACGGGCGCGCGTGGCGGGGCGGACGGGATAGTTTCCATTGACGACGCGGGAGACAGTGGCGACGGACACGCCAGCCGCTTCCGCCACGTCAACGACGGTTGCGTTTTTCTTTTCTTCCATAATACTAAAAGAATACCATGTCAAACGTCCTAAGTCAATCGTTTCTTGCAGCTCCAAGGCAATATGAAAGCTCCTTGCCATGCAAGGCGGCGGGCTTTCCTTTCCTTGCGGGCTCCAGGAATGGGTTGAAATCAAAATCCCCCTTGCAGGGCATGACTTGCCTGGTCCGGGGGATTGCTTTCAATTCTGGAGATGGATCAGCACGCGGAGAAAGGCGAGCACCTTCTGGGCGAAGGACTGCATATCCTTGTAGACCGCCCTCTCCTTGTCGATGCGGTCGACAAGCGCGCCTTCCCCCACAAAATGGATTTCCTCTAGCGGGGCATCGAGGTCATCAAAGGTCAGCAGGATCTTCAGCTCTGTGCAATAGTCAAAGATCGTATACCCTGCCAGGCGGCTGCCTTCCCGCACCTGCTTGCCATCCTCATACAAATCCGCCTGGATGAGCTGGGACACCTGTCGGACATGTCCATCCGGGAACAAGAGAAGCCCATGCTCCTCGTCGTACTCAAAGAGGAATGTATCATCCGCGCCATTGAGAAAACCGAGCGTCACGCGATAGGCCGTCACCCGCCGGATCATGTGGAAATCAGCAGGCGACGGGAACCCGTGCGCCACGGTGGCAGCGGAAACCTCCTCAAAGGTATGGCCCTGCACCTCCTCCTTTCTCAGATGGCGCATCTTGCGGCAACGGTCACAGAGAAATTCCCCATCCGAAAGCTGCCACTTTGCAGGCGAAGCGATGGTGCCATCCTCGTATACCTTCTCCGTCACGTCCTCGTCACAGAGAAAGCACTTCCCAACCGGCCGCGCCTCCTGTTTGCGAAAGAAATCAAAGAACCCCATGTGAATCACCTCTTAAAATGAATTCGTTCATTTTTATCATAGGTTCGACGAGAAGCATCCCTTCAGGTGTGGGGCCTACTGTATCGCAATTTCTATGTACCCGTGAAAATAAGAGATGAAATAAAAGCCGTCCGAGTTGTTGTGGAGGAACGGCGAGGGAACGAAGGGTTGAAACCAATCCGGGCAAATCCCTATGATGTTTTGATAAATAAAGAAGGGAACGCCCCCGCAACCCACGTTTTACGGCGGGATAACGCGGAAGGTGCTCCTTCATCTATCCCTTTACTCGATTTGCTGCGCGGTGTCAAGGATAGAAACGGGGCTGTTTCACGTCGTATTTGGCATGAAACAGTCCCCTCCGTACATACGTCATGTCAGTCATGTCATTCAATGCCAAATTCCTGATAAAGAGCAGAACGCCTCTCAGCATCCTTCATCGCCACAGGAAGCTCATTCATGCGCCCTGCTTGCTGCAGATGAATAGCAAGCTTTGCCATTCGTTCCGCCCCTCTTGCCTCTCCTCTTGCTTCTCCCCGACGTTCTCCCCGTTCTTCCGCCAGTTGCTGGCCTTCCACAAAGTTTGCATTGTAGTCGAGGATGGCGGATTCACGGGCTAGATATTCCTGGTATTCTTTATTCGAACGGGCAAATTTATCCGCCGCCTCAAATACATCCCGGTATGCCACATTCATCATCGCCAATTCCTCCTTTCCCGCATCGTCGAGAGTATCCAAAAGACACGTTTGCGCTCATTCTGCCCGAAAATATACTTGAACACAAGATCATTCGTTAGATTCAGCTTTCGTCTCCCCGACACACTAACACCTCCAGCCGACAGCATATTCTATTCCTATTATACCGAAAACAAGAGGGAAATCAAGAAAAGTAAGTGAAAATCCCCGCGAGTGTAAGTAAGCGAAAATCCCCGCGAGTGCGGGGCCCCATGCCCCCCTTTCTGTGTTATACTAATTAAAAGAGATATTCACCCGTTTTAAAGGATGTGATTCTCATGTTTCAGCCTTGGAAAAGTCCTTTCAAAATCAGTCCCGCGCCAGATTCTGTTCGCGCCTGTGAGATTGGCAGGTCTAATCGAAATTATGATTGCCGACACTGTGAGCATTTCCATGTAGATTGCGAGGTTGGGGACATTATCGAACGTGCCCTCGGTAATGACCCAACCGATGAGGATTTTAGAGATATGGGCCGCCTTCCCATCGCTGCCCAGCTCTTTATCAACGACCATATATAATTCCATAGCCCTGTATAGGGCTTATTTGTGAGGCTTCGGGCATGATTGTGGGTGAATGCCCTGCCCCTGACTGAAATTTGCTATTGAAAAGCCATGTTGGTTCCTGTAAAGTATCAGTGACCAAACCTAACTAACAAGGAGATAACCAACATGGCCTCAGCTGATACTTTATGCAAAAAACTGCTCAATGTCAAGCATACTGTTGTAGAATCTCACGATTTTTACACAGGTGCTAACGGTGTTGCCCACCTTCGCATCAAGGCTCGTCCCAATGCGTGGCATCAGGATGACTGCCCGTTCTGCGGAAGGCGCTGCCCCGGTTACGACCATCCGGCAAAGCACCGGAAAATTTGGCGCGGACTGGATTTCGGCGGCATCCTTGTGGAAATCGAGGGTGACACCCACCGGATCCGGTGCCCAGAGCACGGTGTCGTTACGGCGGCTGTCCCTTGGGCTTATCCCGGCAGCAGTTTCACCAAGGATTTCGACCTCACCGTTGCATGGCTCGCCGAATACATCCCGAGGAGTGCCGTCGCAAGCTTCATGCGCATCGACTGGCAGACGGTCGGGAACTGCATCTCAAGAAGCCTGCAGGATCTCGAGCCGGAGCGCTCAAGACGCCTCGACGGCCTTGTCCGCATAGGAATTGACGAGACAAGCTACCGCAAGGGGCATAAGTACATCACCGTGATTGTCAATCATGATACCAACACGGTCGTCTGGGTTGCCGATGGCCACGGAAAATCTGTCCTCGAGCAGTTCTACCGGGCGCTGAGCGACAAGCAGCTGGCCAGCATCGAGGTCGTCACCGGTGATGGTGCCCGTTGGATTACAGACTGCGTCAACGAGTTCACGCCGAACTGTGAGCGTTGCGTCGATCCATTCCATGTCGTTGAATGGGCTATGGACGCCTTGGATCAGGTCCGCAAGGATCGTTGGCGCGCGGCATATGCAAAGGCGAGCGAGCTTGCCAAGGAGGCGCCTAAGAAGCGCGGCAGGGTCAGATCCGATGACCGGGCTGCACAGAAAGCGCTTGCAGCCCGCAAGGAAGCATCCGAAATCAAGAAGTCAACCTACGCCCTTGGCAAGGCCCCGGAAAATCTTACCGATAACCAGCGGATCCGCCTGGAAATGATTCAGGCAAGAGATCCACAACTGTACCGGGCATATCGCCTGAAGGAATCCCTGCGAACGCTCCTGAAATCGTCTGATGTGGATCAGGCCGAAGCTGATTTGAAGCACTGGCTCTGGTGGGCGAGTCATAGCAGGATTCCTGCGTTCCATGACCTGTATGAAAAGATCAAGCGGCACAGGGAGCATATCCTGAACACCATCCGGTTGGGATTGAGCAATGCTAGGATTGAAGCAACAAACAACAAAATCAAGTTGATAATCCGCAAGGCATATGGCTTCCGGAACATACAGAACATGATGGATATGGTGTACCTCGTATGCTCAGATATCCGGATTCCACTTCCTAACAGAAAACCTATGCTAGAGGAACCGGCTTAGTTACAGGGGAAATCGGCATTTCTTGCCCACAGGGATGCCCGAAGAGCCTTATTTGTTTGCGCTTTTCGTGGCTTTCATTTCTTCGTTTTCCCGCTATATCTCCTCGTCTATGAGCTTCTTCCAGGGATCACCCCCGCGGGTGCGGGGCCTACTTGAGCAAACGAAAAGAGCACCAATCGGCGCGGAGGTTGTCAGGCGTCCCGCGTCTACTGCCGGTAGACCGTCCTCTACCGGAGCTGATGCTCTTTCCAATCACAATATAGCGCGGCCCAGCGAAAATGTCAATAATAGTCCTCTTGGGATCATCCCCGCGGGTGCGGGGTCTATATTGACTGGATTCAAAAAAATAGAAGAAGCTACGAGTGAACGCGGTGAAGGATTTGATTCATCCGCGCCTACTGTCCGCACGCCTACACAAACGCGTCGTGCGGAAGCCGTAGCTTCTTCTAAAATCAATATAGCGCAGTCCAGCGAAAACGTCAATGCAAATCCTCTCGTTCACAGCGATTCTAACGCGCCCGTGAAGCCCGCGCGCGAAGAACGTGGGAACATCCCCGCGGGTGCGGGGCCTACGTCATCTGGGAGTTTATGACAGCGATTGCGCTGGGATCATCCCCGCGGGTGCGGGGCCTACCTGCCTCCTTTTCTCCAGTATACCACGAATCCCCCGAGTGGTCATGTCTCTTGGGGTGGGATTTTTCGTGGGAGAGATTTTTGTCAATGCCCTTCGAGACCTCGATAACTTCATCGAGGACATCCTCTTGCGAGTCTGCCGCTTTCAGTACAAGGCCGCAAGCATTTTCCTGTCCGCGCTCTCTATGGAGCCGAGAATACTGTCCTCTACCCTCGAATTGCTCTCGCTTTTTCCTGCCCCTTGTGCTACACTAGGGTAGAAAGATCGCTTGATTTATCGGAAGTAGAGGCACCCCCACGGTTATCGGCTCCAACATTTTTGCCGACGTGGAGACCGCTCCAGCGTTGGACTCGGAGGCAGTATCTAAGCTCGGGCTGCTATAAATCAGGTGGTCTTTTTTTTGTTTGTCTTTTAGGATTCGTGTCACTCTTTGGAATAGCAGGTATCGTGACATAGCAGCCACCATGTCCATCATCCTCAAGATTGAGATAGATGGGGGCATAGAAAAACCGCCCTTGTCAGAGCGGTCTTCTTTGCTTGTTACATGGTCTGCGCTTGTCTCGCCCGTCTCATTTCCCCGCCAAGACGGACTGCCGCCACGAACGCGTCCGTGTTCCTATCCTCGTCCTCGATCCATTCCCCTGGTTTCCGGGGATGTTTCTTGTCGTATTCCTCTTGAACTTTCGAGAGATATCGGAGGATCTCCGAATTCGTCATCGTTACTCCATGCTTCATACGAATCAACCGCCTTCAGTGTATCATGATTCTGATCCGGTTTCAATCCAACAATGCGCACAAAGGCTTGGAATCATTCCCGCGTGTGGCAGGTCTACTTTTCTCGAATTGGATGTATTCGGAAAGCCTGCGGAGTTGATGAAGCGCACTGACAACGCTTCCTCCGCAGGCTTAGAAGACTCAACTCAAAAGGACTGGCAGGCCAGTGCAACCAGCGCCGAAGAGCCTCCCTCCACCTCTAATATACCACAGAATCAGAAGAATAGCGCAGAGAAAAAAGGAAAATCTTCAGATTAGAAGGATCATCCCTGTGGGTGCGGGACTTACTCATTTAGCATATCATTGACACGAGCCAGCATTTGCCATATACTGATTTCAAGAGGGAGGGTTCCTTCTCTACTATCCTGCGATAACAAGCGGGCTTGAGGAGAGGAGCCCTCCTTTTCCTCTGCCATTACATCGTACAAGGGATCATCCCCGCGGGTGCGGTACTCCCCTGCTCATAGCGTGTGCCCACGCCAAGGGGACGACGGTTCATATAGTTTTTGTATTTCTTTTCCGAACTTTTTTTATTTCTTCTCCGAACTGTTCTGGATTTTTTTTAATTCTTGTGCTACGCTAGGGATAAAAGGAACGTTGTTCTTCCCATGGGTGGTCGGGGATGAGCTGACTCCGCCTTTGTTGTCAGCCTCCTCTAGAAGGGTGCCGTCGGCGGTAGCGGCAGACGGATTCACACTCCCGTCAAAGAGCAACGTTCCTTTTATTTTTCGTTATGCAGCATGACAGAAACTTGCAGAACACGCTTGATTTCGTTCACTGCCCCAGGCTTCTTATCATCTAAGAATCCGTGATCCCCCTCTTTCATGTCGCGCTTAGCCGCATCGATGGAAGAATCCTGCGTTACATCGAAGCTCCCTCTTTCGCTGGTGGGATATGCTCATGCTTGCTTTCCTTGGTCGTTATACGGTCTATACTTGCTTCGCTTTGCGTTCTTCCATCCCAAGACGGACTGCCGCCATCCACGATTCGTGGCTGCGTTCCTCGTTCTCGATCCATTCCCCCGGTTTCCGAGGATGTTTCTTGTCGTATTCCTCCTGAACTTTCGATAGGTATCGGAGGGTCTCCAAATCCGACATTGTTGCTTCATGCTTCATACGAATCAGCCTCCTTTTGTTACCTTCAGTGTATCATGCTTCTGCTTCGGCTTCAAGCCAACGCTTCGTGAATATATCAATGTTCTCAGTTTACCACAGTGCCGCTGAGCTGATTCAAGAAGCGAAGGATGAATTCCATGCTGAAGGCAACGTGGAATTGTAAAAAAGAAACTCCAGCTTCCCCTCAAATCGGGGTTCGCTGGAGTTTTCTTTCTATAGGGGAAAGTAGAACAGCCTTCAGAGCTGGTCGTCGTTTATGGAAGCTGCGAAGCGGTCGAAGGCGGTGAGACCCGCTTCGTCGCGCTTGAAGACGCCGGCGTCCGTTAGGACCTGGCTGAATACCTGGCCGATCTCGTCCCGGAGGATTTCCTGGACCTTGTCCTCTGAGACCTGGCCGTATTTCTCGTGGAGCATGTCGTACCAGTCGGCGTGGGCGGCGATGGCCTTGTTCTCGCGGATGGATTCGTCGCCGCGGGTGAGGGCCTCTCCCACCAGGCGCATTTCTTCCTTCAGGCGACCGGGGAGGACGGCGAGGCCCATGACTTCGATGAGGCCGATGTTTTCCTTTTTGATGTGGTGGACCTCGGCGTGGGGATGGAAGATGCCCAAGGGGTGCTCTTTGCTTGTGCGGTTGTTCCGGAGGACGAGATCGAGCTCGTACTGGCTGCCCCGGCGACGGGCGATGGGCGTGATGGTGTTGTGGGGCGTGTGGTCAGTCTCCGCGAGGATGCCGACGCTTTCATCGCTGTAGTTCCGCCATTTCCCGAGAATCTTCGTGGCAAGCTCCACCAGCTCCTCCCGGTCGTCGCCTGCGAGGCGAAGGGCGGACATGGGCCACTTGATGCGGCCGGCGGTGATACCGTCGAAGCCCTCGAACTTGTAGGGCTTTTCCACCGGGGCCTTTGCCATAGCGAAGGTGTAGCGGCCGCCCTGGTAGTGGTCGTGGGAGAGGATAGAGCCCCCAACGATGGGGAGATCCGCATTCGACCCCAGGAAGTAATGGGGGAAAATCGTGACGAAGTCCAGAAGGTTCTCGAAGCTCCGGCGTGTCACCTGCATGGGGATATGCTTCCGGTTCAGCACGATGCAGTGCTCATTGTAGTAGGTATAGGGGGAGTATTGGAGGAACCAGCGGTGGCCGGAGAGGCGCACGGGGATGAGGCGATGGGTCTCCCGGGCCGGATGATGGGCGTTGCCGGCGAAGCCCTCGTTTTCCCGGCAGAGCAGGCACTTCGGATAGCCGGAGGACGGGGCGCTCTTTGCCTTGGCGATGTCCCGGGGGTCCTTCTCGGGCTTTGACAGGTTGATGGTGATGTCGAGGTCGCCGTACTCCGTCTTTGTCTGCCAGACGATGTTCTTCGCGATGCGGTCGCTGCGGATGTAGTTCGACGCGATGCTCAGCTTATAGAACCGGTCCGTCGCCGCCTTCGGGCTGCGGGCGTAGTCATTCTGGAAGCGGCGCACCACCTCGGTGGGGCGGGGCATGACCGCGTCCATGAGGCGGGTGTCGAAGAGATCCCGCTCGTTCTGCGTGTCCTCGATAATCCCCTTTTCTGCTGCGAAGGCCAGGAGGTTCTCGAGAATGGGGGCCGGGGATGTGAGCTGTTCCTCCACCTCCTCGGGCACATACTCCACCACGCCCAGGAGGTCGATGAGGCGGTTCGCCGCGTAGTAGGTGTCGTCCTCGCTGATGAGCTCGTGGGCCCTTGCAAAGCTCAGGAGCCTGTTTATCTCATGCTGGATATCCATATCAATCACCATACCCTGTCGGATGCTTCTTCGCAAAGGCCCAGGCGGTGCCAATGACCTCCTCCACATCCGTGAACTTCGGCTGCCAGCCAAGGATCTTGCGGGCCTTTTCGCTGGAGGCGATGAGCTGGGCCGGGTCGCCGGCGCGGCGGGCGCCCTTTGTCACGGCAATCTTCTCCCCCGTGGCCTTCTCGGCGGCCTTTATCATCTCGTTGACGGAGAAGCCCTTGCCATTGCCCAGGTTGAAGATATTGCTCTCCCCGCCCTTCCTGAGGTAGTCGATGGCGAGCAGGTGTGCGTCGGCGAGGTCGAGGACGTGGATGTAGTCCCGGAGGCAGGTGCCGTCCGGCGTCGGGTAGTCCGTGCCGAAGACCGTGATGCTCTCGCGACGGCCTTGGGGCACCTGGAGGATAAGGGGGATGAGGTGGGTCTCCGGATTGTGATCCTCGCCGAGGGTCCCGTCCGGCAGGGCGCCCGCCGCGTTGAAGTAGCGGAGTGACACGTAGCGGATGCCGTTGGCTCGGCTCACCCACTTCATCATCTTCTCCATCATGCGCTTCGACTCGCCGTAGGGATTCGTCGGATTCGTCTCGTCATCCTCCTGGATGGGGATGCGCTTCGGCTCGCCGTAGACGGCCGCCGTGGAGGAAAAGACAATCTTGTCCACGCCATTTCGCACCATGGACTCCAGGAGGATCTGCATGCCGTAGACATTGTTGTTGAAATACTTCAGCGGCTTCTCCACGCTCTCCCCCACGAGGGAGTTTGCTGCAAAGTGGACGACGGCCTCAATCTTGTTCTCCGTGAAAATCTTGTCAAGGGCCGCCCCGTCGCGGATATCCGCCTCGTAGAACCGAGCCTTCGGGTGAATCGCCGACCGATGCCCCGTCTGGAGGTTGTCCACGATGACGACATCTTCGCCCTTTTCGATAAACTGATGCACGGCATGGGAGCCAATATAGCCCGCCCCACCGCAAACAAGGATTGCCATGATATATGCTTCCTTTCCTTTGTGGAGATTATGGAAAAACTATCTTGATTGGAGGCCCTAGCGTGCGCATACGTGCCCCTAAGCGAACCTTTAAGCGGAGCAAGCGAGGAAAGTGCGCGTTCTGCCCCCCGGCCGGAATTCACCGTTCAAACGAAGTGCGTTTTGAATGGAGGCCGGTATTTAGGCAGAAAAGCGCACGGTCGCTTGCGGAGACGGGTGAGCGTGGGGCTCGTATGCGTCACTCTGCTTCTTTAGAGCTCAATGCGCCTTGTGCCGTCGGAGATGCCTGCCACTACGAAGCTGGGGGCGTAGCCGATTTTTTTCGTGTACTCCGCCTCCACCTGTTTCTTGAAGCTCTCAATCGCCTCATTCTTCACCAGGCTCACCGTGGAGCCGCCGAAGCCGGCGCCGGTCATGCGGGAGCCGATGACCCCCTCCACGCCCCAGGCGATCTCCGCCAGCGTGTCGAGCTCCACTCCCGTCACCTCATAATCATCGCGAAGCGAGTAGTGGGAGGCATTCATGAGACGGCCAAAGGCCGCCACATCATTCGCCTCCAGCGCCTTCACCGCCTCCAGCGTCCGGGTATTTTCGAACACCGCATGGCGGGCCCGATGGCGCTCCAGCACCTCCGTCACATGGCCCGCAATCTGCTCGAACTCCTCATTTGAGAGCTCCCCGAGGGCCCCGAGCTCCGGACGGACCTCCTTCAACTCGTTCAGCGCGTGCTCGCACTGGGCCCGGCGCACATTGTAGGCGCTCGAGGCCAGGCTGTGGGGCTTGTTCGTATTCGTGATGACGATGGACGCCCCCTTGAGGGCCAGCTTGCTGTAGCGATACTCCAGCGTGTTGCAGTCCAGAAGAATCGCATGATCCTTCTTGCCCATGCCCACGGCGAACTGGTCCATGATGCCGCAGTTCACGCCCACGAACTGGTTCTCCGCCTTCTGGGAGAGCTTCACCATCTCCACCATGTCGAGGCCGAAGCCGAAGGCTTCATTGAGGATGACGGACATGAGCACCTCGAGGGAAGCCGACGACGAAAGCCCCGCCCCCGCCGGGAGCGTGCCGTACACGAGGATGTCAAAGCCATGGGAGGCCTTGTGGCCTGCCTTCTCAAAGACATCGACGACGCCCATGGGGTAGTTCGCCCAGTCCTTCGTCTTGTCCTTCACGAGCCCCGTCATGGGGAACTCCACCACGCCCACCTTCGGCAGGTTCATGGAGTACATCCGCGTCACCTTGTCCTCCCGGTCCGCCACGAGGGCGTAGGTACCGAGGGTGATGGCGCAGGGGAAAACATGCCCCCCATTGTAGTCCGTATGCTCGCCGATGAGATTGACGCGCCCCGGCGAAAAATACGCCCGCTCCGGCTGCGTGCCGAAGGTCTTCTCAAAGGCGGAGCGCATCTCCTGTATGATTTCCATAAGTTTCACCGAAACCCTTCTATATTGTAAATTTTATTTTTTCCGAAGCACCCAAAGATATGCGGCGAAGTCCGTGTCGATCTTTTCGGGCTCGATGCCGCTCTGCATAAGTTCGTCCCCGTAGAACGCGCGCCCCTTGAGGCTCGTGCCCTTG
This sequence comes from uncultured Mitsuokella sp., assembly GCA_945877355.1. GTDB lineage: Bacteria > Bacillota > Negativicutes > Selenomonadales > Selenomonadaceae > AWVT01. The sequence goes on from CAMCRT010000021.1 coordinate 18,275, forward strand.
TTCCCTGCCCCGTCGTGGGACAGGCCCTTTGCCGGGTAATACTCCGCCACCTCATACTCCGCGTCTGCCGCAAGCGCCACCGGGAAGAACCGCCGGAGCTCCGTCTTCGGTGTCGCCAGCGTCTTGAAATACAGGAGCACCACCTCGCGCCCGTCCGCACTCACGAACTCCCAGGCCGTCTCATTGCCCGTGCCCTCAAAGGGCGAAACGAGTCGGTGGAATGTGCCCAGCTGCATGGTCTCGCGTATCTTCTTGTAAAGGGCCACGTGCTCCCTGACCTCCGCCTGCTCCTCCTCGGTGAAGCGGGTGATATCCAGCTCGTAGCCATAGCAGCCCATCATGGCGCAGAAGGCCCGGGTCTGCAGGGGTGTGACGCGCCCCACCTGATGGTTCGGCACCACGGAGACGTGGGCGCCCATGGTGATGGGCGGGAAAACCATGCTGGTGCCCGTCTGGATCTTCAGCCTCTCGATGGCGTCCGTATCGTCGCTGGTCCAGGTCTGGGGCATGTAGTGGAGAATGCCCAGGTCAAAGCGCCCACCACCGCCAGAGCAGCTCTCAAAGAGAATCTCCGGGTGGCGGCTCGTCAGCCGCTCCAGCACATCGTAGAGGCCGAGATAGAACCGGGTCTTGACCTCCCCCTGCTGCTCTGCCGGGAGAGCTGCCGAGAAGGCATCCGTCAAATGGCGGTTGAAGTCCCACTTCACATAGTCCACATCGGACTCCGTGAGCACTCTTGACACGGACTCCACAATGTAGTCGCAGACCTCCTGGCGCGAGAGATCCAGCGCCAGCTGGTTCCGCCCGAAGGTCATGGGATAATTCGGCGACCGCAGCACCCAGTCGGGATGGGCCCGGTAGAGGTCGGACTCGGTGCTCACCATCTCCGGCTCGAACCAAAGGCCGAACTTCAAGCCCCGCTTGTGGGCGCTCTGGGCTACGGTCTTTAGGCCGCCCTTGAGCTTTTCCTCATTGCAGACCCAGTCGCCGAGGGAAGAGTTGTCGTCGTTTCGCTTGCCGAACCAGCCGTCGTCCAGCACCAGCATCTCGATGCCGAGATTCTTCGCACACTCGGCCAGATGATCCAGCTTCTCCGCGTCAAAGTCGAAATAGGTAGCCTCCCAGTTATTGACGAGGATGGGCCGCACCCGGTCCCGCCAGGGGCCCCGGAGGATGTGGCGGCGCACGGCACTGTGGAAAGCCTGGCTCATGCCGTCGAGCCCCTCGCTGCTATAGGCGAGGAGCGCCTCCGGCGTCTGGAAGGAGGCGCCGGGGGCCAGCTGCCACGTAAAGCCTCTAGGATTGATGCCCCCCACGAGGCGGAGCGTGCCGAACTGCTCCACCTCCGACTGGAAGGCGAACTCGCCACTCCACACGAGGGCAAAGCCAAAGACCTCCCCCTGACGCTCATCCGCCGTCTTCCTTGCCAGGGCAAAGAAGGGCGAGGTCTGGTGGGAGCTGGCGCCCCGGCGGCTCTCGGCGGAGAATACCCCATGGGTCACGGGCGTGCGCTCCACATGGCGCTCCGCCGCATGGCCGCCAAAGAGGGCCACCTTGTCAAAGTCGTGATCCGGAAAGTCCAGGGCGAAGCTGGCCGCCCCCGTGAGGGACAGGGTCTCCTTCCCCGTGTTCTCCAGCCGGACGCTACGGGCGAGGATGGCGCTATCGGCAAAGACAGAGTAGGAAAGCTCCACCGCGAGAGCCCCTGCCGTGTCCTCCAAACGAATGACGAGGGTCTCCGCCTCATTTTCCTCCGCCAGGGCCGAGGGCAGCCCCGTGAGGCGCGGCTTTCCCTTCTCGATGCGATGGGAGGCATAGCGAAGCTCCGTGGAGGTGGTGCCGTCCGGGAGCCGCACGCTGTAGGCAGGGAGGCGGTAGTCCACATGGCCTGCCGCCGGGTACTCCTGGGGCAGCACGTCGAGGGAGAAGGTACGCTCCTCCCTCGAGGCCTCCGGCTGGGGCGAGAAGGCTCGGTCGAGGGGCTGGAAGGGCCGCGTGTCCCGGAAGGCCCTAAGGGGCTTGCCCCAGTAGCGATGGAGAAGATATTTCCCCTTTGCGATTTGCAGCACATAGCTGTAGTGGTCGTTCTTCAGATGGAAGATGCCCGTTTCCTTGTCGAATGTAATCATATCAGATACCCCTTATGCAGAAGGTAAAGGTCTTCGTTTCGTTCTTTGCCCGGTACTCGGGAAGCACCTGGCTGCCCCAGGAGTCATCGCCTCCCACCCCCGACTGGCCAGCAGAGGCCCGAAGATACGTGTGGTGAATGGGCGGCAGCTCGTAGGCATGGCGCGCCGTCTCCAGCTCATGGGCGCTATGGGGAAGCGCCGAGGCCTCAAAGGGTACATCGCCGAAGATCCGGACACCCCGGCCCCGATGATCCGTGACCTCCAGCCAGCGGACACCCGTGTGGTTGCCGCACTCCTGGGGCAGGAGATAGGGGGTGAGCTCCTTCGTCGTCTCCGTCTCGTAGAGACCCAGGCGAGCCCCCTCCTGCCGATCTACATAGCACTCCTGGGGCCCGTAGCCATAGAAGCGGATATGGGAGTAGTCGGCGGGGATGGTGAAGACAACCGCGAAGTCCGGCAGCTCCTCCGGGAGCCCAGCGACCTTTTCATAGCCCAGGGTAACGGAGAGGGCTCCGTCCGCTGCCACCTCATAGGTCACGGTGCAGGAGGAAAGGGGGTTCGTCGCCAGCTCGTAGGTAAAGCGAAGGGCAAAGGACTCGGCCCTCTGCTCGCACTGGCCCAGCTCGCCGTAATATCGGCATTCCTGCCAGGACTCGCCGACCCGCACTTCCTTCTTCACGCAGCGTCGGTAGAGGCTCGCCAGCTTCCACTGGGCGAGCTGGAAATCCCGGCGGGCGCCGTAGTCGTTGTCCACGGGGGCCCGCCAGAAGCTGGGGGCCGGCATGGCATCGAGCAGCTCCACCCCGTCCACCCGGAAGGAGGTGAGGTTCCCATGGGCGCTGGAGAAGAGGTAGGAAAAACCTGTGCCGTGGATGCCGATGGTGTTGTCCCCCTGGACAATGCGAAGGGGCACGACCGTCTCAAGGGGCACGGCCACCGACCGATGGTAAAGGGTGCTGGGCCCCGTGAGCTCCGTGGCCTCCACCGCATCCTCTGCGGGAAGCTCCACCTCCTCCACCTGCCAGACCCCCTGGCCGAAGGCCACAGCGTGGCCGGCCCTCGCCCAGAGAGTGTCCGTGCGGAGAAGGAGCTCTGCCGTCACCGCCTCCTCCCCGGCATCCGTCACCGGGAGATTCTCAAGGGAGACCGTGCCGGTCTCTCCAGGGGCGATGTGCCCCATGGGGAGCTCGCCCCGCCAGATTTCCGTGCCATCCAAGGCGATAGTAACGCGGAGCGCATACTCCTCCGCCTCCGTGAAGAGGCTGCGGTTCTCGATGGTGATTTCCTCTGGCGAGACCTGAAGCACGAAGTTCTGGTAGCAGTACTTGACCTCCTGGAGCTTCGGCGTGGGGGTCCTGTCGGCGAAGACGATGCCATTTCCGCTGAAGTTGTAGTCCGTGGGCCGGTCGCCGAAATCGCCGCCGTAGGCCAGGTACTCCTCCCCATAGCGGTTCTTTGTGCGGATGGCCTGATCCACAAAGTCCCAGATAAAGCCCCCCTGATACCGGGGGTTCCGATAGGCCAACTCCGTGTAGTGGGAGAGGTCGCCGTTGGAGTTGCCCATGGAGTGGGCATACTCGCAGCAGATAAAGGGCTTCTCGGGATTTTCCGCCAGAAACTTCTCGATGTTCTTCGCAGATGTATACATCTGGCTCTCCACATCGCTGGTGGCGGGATAGCGCCGATCCCAGAAGATACTCTCGTAGTGGACGAGGCGGCTGCCGTCCGCCTGGCGGAAATAGTCGCTCATGGCCGCAAGCGTCGAGCCGCCGTAGGACTCGTTGCCGCAGGACCAGAAGAGGATGCAGGCGTGGTTCTTGTCCCGCTCCACCATGGACCTTGCCCGGTCGAGGACGGCCGCCTTCCAGTCGGGGCGGTCGTTTGGCAGGGAGTGCTCATCGGCCATGGCCACGCCGTCCCGCATCCAGCTGCCGTGGGTCTCCAGATTCGTCTCGTCGATGACATAGAGGCCGTAGCGGTCGCAGAGGCGGTAGACCTCCGTGGCATTCGGATAGTGGGAGCAGCGGAGGGCGTTGATATTGTTCTGCTTCATGAGGGCGATGTCCCGCTCGATGGACGCAAGATCCAGCGCCCGTCCCCTGTCGCAGTCGAACTCGTGGCGGTTGACGCCCTTGAAGACCACCCGCTTGCCGTTGACCTTCACGAGGCCGTCCTCGATGGCGATGGAGCGGAAGCCGATATCCTCCGCCACGATCTCCGCCAGATGCCCTGCCTCGTCATAGACGAAGAGCACGGCCCGGTAGAGATGGGGCTTCTCCGCGCTCCAGAGTTGTACGTGGGAAAGCTCTGCGGCGAAGGAATACTCCGCCCCTGCCTCCTCCAGCTCCTGCAGGAGCACCTGGTCACCCGCCGGCGAGTAGAGCTCCAGGCGCAGGCGGCGCTTTGCCTCCTCCGCGAAGCGGGCAGTGATAGAGAGGCTTCCGTCCTGATAGTCGTGAACAGGCTCCGCCTTTACGGCGAAGTCCACAACGTGATGGGCGGATTTTTTCACGATACGCACGTCCCGGAACAGGCCCGAGAACCGCCAGAAATCCTGGTCCTCCAGCCAGCTGCCCGAGCTATAGCGGAAGACCTCGAGGACGACCCGGTTGCGCCCCGGATGGAGCGCCCCCGTGATGTCGAACTCCGCCGGCAGGAAGCTGTCCTCGCTGTAGCCGATGTAGGTGCCATTGACATAGACGGCAGCCGCGCTGTCAGCCCCGAGGAGCTGCAGCGTCGCCCCCTCCCAGTCCTCCGGGAGCTCCAGATCCCGCAGGTAGACGGCGACGGGATTGTGGCGGGCAGGGTTCTTGCCCTGCTGCACGTCCTCATGGCCGTCCCAGGGATAGGTGATGTTCGTGTACTGGGGCGCGCCGTAGCCCTCCATCTGGATATGGGCGGGCACCCGGATGGTCTTTAGCCAATCCAGGGGGAAGTCCTCGGCCGTGAAGCCCACCGGCAAAAGGGACGGGTGATCGGCGTAGATCACATGCCAGACGCCTGCGAGGCTCCGAACGAGGGAGCTCTCCCCGGAGGCCAGCTCCAGGCCATCGGCGAAGAAGGCGTGGTCGCTGTGGGCCGGCAGGCGGTTCTCCTGGAAAATCTCCGGATTTGATAGTTTTGCTTCATCAAACATAGCGTTTTCTCCCCTTGGGCTTACTTGCTCATCTTATCCCAGTTGCGCTCCAGCTCCTCCACGATGCGGGCATGCTCATCCTCGGTCAGCGTGACCTTTGCCCGATAGAGGAGCGTGGCAAGCAGGATGAGGACGATGGGCGCGGCGAACATGATGAGCTGGAAGTGGAAGAGGGACTCCGCCGTGATGTCGGCTGCAGAGGCGCCGCCCGTCATGCCGACCCAGACGGCCACGAAGCCGATAATGCCGGAGGAGACAGCGCCGCCGAACTTATCCACCAGGGGACGGACGCAGAGGCAGACCGCCTCGTCGCGATGGCCCAGCTTCAGCTGGCCGTACTCCACGGAGTCCGTGATGGTCATGAGCACCACCAGGAAGATGAGGGGCTGAGGCAGGGCAAAGAGGCCTGCACCGATGAGGGCGATGATGACATTCGTGCCGCTGGAGGCGTAAATGAGGAGCGCGACCACCATGATGGCGATGGAGGCGAAGAAAAGGCTGCGGCGGCTGAACTTCGCCGTGATGGCCGGGAAGAGGGAGACCGCCAGGAGGCCGATGACCGTGTTGATGACGCCGAGGCCGGAGAACATGGTGGCGTCGCCCACCACGTAGATGAAATAGTAGAGGTTGAAGTTGTTGACGATGTTGATGCCGATTCCGTAGATGAGGTAGGCGATAGCCACCCAGAGGAGCTGGTCATTCTTCATGAGGACCTTGAACACGTCCTTTGCGGAGGTCTCCGTCTTGTTCTCACGAAGGGCCGACTCCTTTTCCTCCGTGCCGATGCCGAGAATGATAGCGCCGAGGGTCGCAATACCGCCGCCGATGCAGGCGAAGGCGAACCAGCCGCGAGGATCGCCCGCACCGCCATTGGCATTCAGGGAGAAGAACAGGACGACGGGCATGACGATGACCGCCACGAGGTTGCCGCCAAAGACAGAGCCGATACGGGCGATGGTCGCCGTGATATTGCGCTCATGGGAGTCGAAGGAGAGCGCCGGGAGCATGGACCATATCGCCACATCCTTCGCGCTGTAGAAGATATCCATGATGAAGTAGACGATGGCGAACAGCACGAGGTAGAGCATGGGGTCCGACGCTGCGAGGCCGCCGAAGTCCGTGTAGAGCAGGGCGAGCGTGATGGCTGCCACGAAGGCACCCACGAGGACCCAGGGCTTGAAGCGGCCCCAGCGGGTCTTCGTCTTGTCGATGAGGTTGCCGATGAAGGGATCCACGAAGAGCTCCACGATGCGGAGCACCATGATGATGCCCGTAACGAGGCCGATCATGTACTGGTCGTGGGATGGATTGCCCGAGTTGAAGAGATTGCTCGTGACGAAAATCATGAAGTAGGTCGCGAGCATGCCATAAAACATATCATGTCCGAAGGTGCCGCAGGCATACGCGATGCGCGGCCATACACTGCCCTTTGATTCTGCCATGGATAGTTCCTCCTGTTTTCCGATAACCTTGCGTCTATCGCATTTCCTCTAAAACGCGCGAATCAGCCGCGCACGGCCTTGATGTAGGCGAGGACACCCTCGGCGATCTGCTCGAGGCTCGCTCCCCGGCCCGTATTGACCACGAGATCGTAGTGCTGGGGGTCGCCCCAGGTACGGCCCGTGTAGTAGTTGTAGTACTGGGCCCGCTTTTTGTCCTCCCTGTCCAGCTCCTTGAGGCTCTTGCCGTCGTAGACCGCCTTGCCGCGGGCCTCCCGGAAGTCATCGTCCGCCATGACGAAGATATCGAAGTGGTTCTTCTCCTCCCGGAGCGCATAGTCTGCGCAGCGGCCCAGGAATACGCAGGGACCGTCCTTTGCAATCTTCCGGATGGCTGCCGACTCCGACAGGAACATCTCATTGCTGGAGCCCCCCATGCGGGTGCCGAAGGAATGGAAGGGCAGGAAGCTCATGGAGAGGGGCTGCACCTCGTTTTCCATCTGGGAGAGCTCCGCCTCCGACAGGTCGTTGATGCCCAGCTTCGCCGCCGCGATGTGGACGATCTGCCGGTCATAGAGCTTCACCCCCAGCTTCTTCGCCAGGATTCCTGCCAGCTCACGCCCACCAGTACCATACTGGCGTCCCACGGTCAGAATCAGATTTTCCATCATGTTCCCTCCTGTAAAAAGTAATCGTTTACTTTTCTCTACAAAAGAAAAAGCGCTTTTGTTTTTATCGGTAAACGCTTTCTTTCTTATAAATCCGATTATACAATAAGAAGCACGATTGTGCAAGGCTTTTTATTGTATTCAGAAAAATATTTTATTTTTCCCCCATAAGAGAAAAAAGCAGGGCTGCTTCACGTGAAGCAACCCTGCTGGAGTTTTACGATCAGCCTTCAAAGGGCAGGCCCTGATCCTCTGCCAGCTTCTGGTTGCGGATCGGAGTCTTGAATACGAGATGGTCAAGAAGCTCGATGAGCTGGTTGATCTCCGGCTTTGCGATCTGGCCGGAGGCGCCGAGCTCCTTGCCCTTGCGGCGCATCTCCTCGTTGATAAGGGAGGAGAAGAGCACGAGGGGGACAGTGCCCAGGCGCTCGTCCTCGCGAACGAGCTTCAGCAGGCGATGGCCGTCCATCTTCGGCATCTCCACGTCGGAGACGATGATGGCCACCTGGTCCTCGATGGGGCCCTCTTTCTTTGCGAGGGTCTGGAGGTAGTCCCAGGCATCCTGGCCATTGCCGAAGTCCCGGACGAACTTGTAGCCCGAGTCGTGGAGCGTCTGCACGAGGAGGTCCCGGAGGAGCGGCGAGTCCTCGGCCACGACCACGTGGGCCTTGCCGCGCTTGTCCTTGATATTCTCGGAAGCTTCCTCAACGGTCGTGAGTTTCTGGTTGATCTCCGGATTGATCTCCGCGATGATGGTCTCGAAGTCCAGCAGGAGGACGATGCGGTCCTTCATCTTGATGATGCCCACGACGCGGGTCTGCTCGCCCACCTCTGGTGCCGGCTCCATTTCCTTCCAGGAAATACGATGAATGCGCGAAACATTGTCCACCAGGAAGCCAATGTTGTAGTTATTGATTTCCGTGACGATGATGTTACGCGGCTCCTTTTCTGCCTGGATGCCAAGGCAGCGCGGGAGATTGACGAGCGGAATCGCCTTGCCGCGAAGCGTGAAAAGACCGTCGATGTACGGATGTGCCTGCGGCATCTCCGTCACCGGCACGCGGGTGATGACCTCGCGCACCTTTGCCACATTGATGCCATAGTTGACGCCACCAATGCTGAATTCGACAATCTCAAACTCATTCGTGCCTGTCTCCAGGAGAATACCCTTCTGATCGCCTTTTGTCTCTGGCTCTTTGCCTTTGGTATCTGCCATTCTATTCGCCCCCATGGTCCAGGGAAGCCGCCCAGAGGGCTGCCTCCAACAATAATCCTAAAAGAATCAAGTACAATTACTCTCTTATGGTGCTATATTCTACTTTATTGAAAAAATTCCTTCTAATCACGTGGGAATTTCTCACGGGTTTTCTATTTTATCATTCTCCCCGCCGAAATCCTCCCCATTTTTCAGGTAGGTCCACCCATCCCGCTGCTCGATGCGGCCCTCCTTCAGAAGGTGTCCCAGAGCCCGCTTGAAGGCGGCCTTCGAGATGTGGAACTTCCCCTTTATGACCTCCGGGGAGGACTCGTCGCTGTAGGGCATTTTGCCCTCCCGCTCCGAGAGAAACGAGAGGATTCTTTCCGCATCCGTCACGAGGGCCTTTTCCTTTGACTCCAGAAGGGACGCATTGAGCCTGCCATCGGGCCGGACGAAGGTCACCCGGGCCGTGACCACCTCGCCCACCCGGGGGCGCTCCCGCATCTCCTTGTTGGCGATAAAGACGATGTAGCGCTCCTCGGAAAAGAGGAAGGCGCCAGCGTCCGTATAGTTGTAGATGGCCCCTGTCACGTGGCTGCCCACATGGACATCCTTCGCGGGCCTTGATGCCCTCCGAAGCTCGTCCTCCACCTCCATGGTGACGGCGAGGCGGCCGGACTTATCCGTGTAGAGCTTCGCCCAGACGGTCTCCCCCACCTGGGGGCGGCCCCGCATGCCGGCGTAGGGCAGGAAGATGCCCCGCTCCGCCCCCACGTCGAGGAAGGCCCCGTCCCGGCTCACATTGATGACGCGAAGCCTCGCAATCTGCCCCTCCTTCATCTTTGGCGTGCGCATGCTGGCGGTGAGGCGACGCTTCGGGTCCAGGTAGAGGAATACCTCCACCCGGTCGCCGATTTTCACCGGATGGGTCTGCTGGGTCTTATGGAGGAGGATGTCGTCACTCGTATTTCCCGTCTCGGCGTCGAGGAAGGCTCCCATGTCGGACTCTCGGACGACCGTGAGGATCGCCACACTGGAGGGGCCGTATTTCTTTGGGCGGCGCGTCTCCCGTTCCTGCTCCATCTCAGTGCTCCTCGTAGACCGTGAGCTTCGCATCGCCCCAGAGACGCTCCAGAGCGTAGTACTCCCGCTGGTCTGTCCTAAAGACATGGGCGATGGCGTCGCCGTAGTCCAGGAGCACCCACTCGCCCTCCCGGTAGCCTTCCCTCCGCTGGAAGGCGACGCCCGCCTCCGCCAGCTTCTCCTCGATGTTATCGGCGATGGCCCGCACCTGGGTCCCCGTGTTGGCAGAGCACACGACGAAGAAGTCCGCCGAGTCCATGACGCCCCGCATGTCCATCGTCACGATGTCCGAGGCCTTTTTCTCTGCTGCAGCCCTAGCGATCGCAAGGGCCAGTTCCTGTCCTGTCATATATGCCTCCTGATTCTATCAAACGCGCTATCGCGCTCTATTCCTTATTGTCTTTGCTATCCTTGTCATCACTTCGCGAGGCGGGGGAGAAAAGCTCCCCCATCTTTTCCTCGATCTCGCCCTTGTCCGGCACCCACTCGCCTTCGCTTCCGAGACTGCCCGGGAGCATGAGGCTCGTGGGCTGCTCGCTGGAGAGAGCGCGCACCACATTGGCGAGATGCGCCGAGTCGAAGATCTCCGCGCTCGTATCGACTTCCTTTTTGAAAATCTCCGCAATGGCGGGAAGCCGCGGTATGGTGTCCACCTGCAGGAGCTCCTCATAGAGGGCCTTGGCGAACTTCTGCTGCCGCTGGATGCGGCCCGCCTCCCCCAGCTCCGGGCTCACATAGCGGATGTACTCCTCCGCCTGGGTGCCGGTGAGGTGCTGGTAGCCCTTTTTCAGGTGAATCGACGTGTCCCCTGCCGGGTCATCGTAGTTCATATCGCTTTCCACGTAGACATCGATGCCCCCGAGGGCGTCGATGAGGTCTGACATGGCCTTCATATCCAGCGTGATGTACTGGTGGATGGAGACGCCGAGGAGGTGGCTGACGGCCCGCACCATGGCAGGCGCCTCCCCGCTGGCGTAGAGATTGCCGAGGCGCCCTGAGCCCCCCTCCGGGTAGCTCACCCAAGTGTCCCGGGGGATCGTCACGATGCGCACCTTCCCCGTCTCATTCTCCGTGCTCAGGAGGAAGATGGTATCCGCATGCTTTTCCCCAGGCGACTCCTTATCCGCGCCCTCGTCGAGGCCCAGCACCAGCACATTCGTATAGCCATCGAAGCGGGGGTCGATTTTCCCTCGCCGGGCCTCCTGCCGGAGCTCATAGCCGGATCGGGCTGACTGGTAATCGTGGTAGAGCCCCACGGTCCAGTTTACCAGCGTGTAGCCGATGAAAAGCACGAAGACCAGAAAGACAAGGCCCAGAATGAGGAGAAAGAGGCAGCCAAAGAGGCGCCGTCGCCGTCGCCTCGCGATCTCCCGCCGCTTTTGCCGGATGACCTCCCGGGTGAGCGGCGCCTCGCTCTCCAGGCGCTCGAGGGCTTCGCGGTCACGGGCGTCCATGGGCCCCACCCTTCAGGAGAATCTCATTGCGGGCGCGGATCGTCATGGGGTGCAGGAGCCTCCCCTGCTGGGCCACAAAGAGAATGGAGTCCGTGAGCCCCACCAGGACCATCTCATCGAGGCTCGCCTCCCGGGAAAGCTTTCGGAGCTTCTCCACCTCGGGGTAGGCGCGGCCGGGCTCGATCATGTCGGCGAACCATATAATCTTATCGAGGTCCGTCATATTCTCCCCGCCCACCGTGTGGCGGCAGATGGCCTGAAGGATTTCCTTCTCCTCGATGCCGTAAAACTCTCGGGCCCTGTCGGCGCCGATGTAGGCGTGGAGGAGGAGCGGCATGGCCCGCTCGACGGGATCTATGGGAATCCCGCGCCGCTCGGCCTCAGAAAGAAGCTCCCCATTGGGGTACTCCCGGCCGCAGTCGTGGAGGAGCCCCGCGAGCCGCGCCTTTTCCTCGTCCACGCAAAAACGCCGGGCGAGGAACACAGCCGTCTCCATGACCCCCAGGGAGTGCCTATACCGCTTTTCCCCGAGCCTTTTTGATAGCTCCTTTTTCATTTCCTCTAACGTCATGTATAGAGTCCCTCCTCCCGTATATAGCGCTCCACTGCCTGTGGAACGAGATAGCGTATGGATCGCCCTCGCCTGACCCTCTCCCGGATATCCGTGGAGGATATCTCTAGGCCCGGCACCTCGAGAAAGTCGATATTTTTTGCCAGAGCTCCGAAGTCCCGCTGGAGGGCCGACTGGTCCACCGGATCCCCGGGGCGCGTCGTGCCAATGAAATGGCAGAGGGAGAGAAGCTCCTTTGGGTGATACCAGGTATGGAGCTCATTGATGGAGTCCATGCCCGTGATGAAGTAGAGCTCCTTGTCCCCCGGGGCCGCCAGCTCCTGGATGGTCAGGAGGGAGTAGGAGGGGCCCTCTCGCCGCTTCTCCATGTCGCTGATGGAGAAGGCATCGTTTCCCGCGATGGCAAGCTCTGTCATGCGGTAGCGATGGTGGTAGGGCGTGATGGGGCGCCCCTGCTTGTGGGGCGGGTCCGCGGCGGGGATAAAGAGGGCACACTCGAGGCGGAAGGCCTCCCGCGCCTCCTCCGAGATGCGAAGGTGGGCCAGGTGGGGCGGGTCAAAGGTGCCCCCCATGATGCCGACGCGCTTTGCCATATTTCCCGCCTCCTGCCCTAGAAAAGCTGCTCTGCCAGTAAAAGTGCGACCGCACAGGTCAGGGCGATGAGCCCCGCCGCCCGCGCGTAGTCCCGTATGTCGTGGGCGCCCTTTTTCGTGTGGGCGTAGTCCGACGCTGCCCGGATGTAGCCCCGGAGGAACTCCCAGGGGGCTGGGGACTTACTCACGGATCTGTCCCTCACCGTACACGAGATACTTTGTCGTGGTAAGGGCCATGAGGCCCATGGGGCCCCGGGCGTGCATCTTCTGGGTGCTGATGCCGATCTCCGCCCCGAAGCCGAATTCCTCCCCGTCCGTGAAGCGGGTGGAGGCATTCACATAGACAGCCGCCGCATCCACCTCCCGCTGGAAGCGATGGGCCGAGGCGATGTCCCGGGTGATGATGGCCTCCGAGTGGCCTGTGCCATAGCGGTTGATGTGCTCGATGGCGGCGGTGAGATCCTCCACCACCTTCACGGAGAGGATGAGGTCACCGTACTCCGTGCTCCAGTCCTCCTCCGTTGCCTCCTCCATGTCGGAGCAAATAGCCCGGGCCCCCTCGTCACCCCGCAGGGTCACATGGGCCTTTTTCATGGCCTCTGCCATCTTCGGCAGGAACTCCTCCGCCACAGCCCTGTGGACGAGGAGCGTCTCCATGGCATTGCAGACAGAGCAGCGGCTTGCCTTCGCGTTGACGGCGACGGAGGTGGCCATGTCAAGGTCCGCAGAGGCGTCCACATAGGTATGGCAGACGCCCGTGCCCGTCTCGATGACAGGGACGGAGCTCGTCTCCACCACGTGCTTGATGAGGCCTGCCCCGCCCCGGGGGATGACGAGGTCGATGGCCCCGTGCATGCGCAGCATCGCATCGACGGCCTCCCGCTCCGGCGTGTCGATGAGCTGGATAGCGCCCTCCGGAAGCCCTGTCTCCTTCGCCGCCCGCGCCAGGAGCCCTGCCACCACGATATTCGTCCGGAGTGCCTCCGAGCCGCCCCGGAGGATGACCGCATTGCCGGACTTCAGGCAGAGGCCTGCCGCGTCGCTCGTCACATTGGGCCGGGCCTCATAGATGATAGCGATGACCCCCATGGGCACATGGATGCGCCGGATCTCAAGGCCGTTCGGCCGCACCGTGGAGAAATCCCCCCGGTAGACAGGATCCGGCAACAGGGCGATTTTCCGAAGCCCCTCCGCCATACCGTGGATGCGCCCCTCGTCCAGCATGAGGCGATCGAGATAGGAGCGCTTCACATTCGATTGGCGCGCCTCTCTGAGGTCCTCTGCATTTGCCTGGAGGATCGCCTCGCTATGGTTTTCCAGCACATCTGCCATGTGGCGAAGCGCCGCATTTTTCTTCCCTGTGGACACCTGGGCCAGCACGCGGCTCGCTGCCCGCGCCGTCTCAGCCTTTTTCCGAAGCTCTTCTACAAAGTCCATACCATTCACCCAGTCCCCTTCCCGGGAAGCCCCGGGAAAACTTGCTATAGTACGCCATCAGATCATCAGCACCATATTGTCCCGGTGGATGACCTCCCCCTCTGTGGCGGTGCCGAGGAGCTCTTGGAACTCCTCCGTGCGATGGCCGAGGATGCGCGATAGCTCCTCGTCTTTATAATTCACGATGCCCCGGGCGATTTCCTGCCCGCTTTCGTCAAGAACCCGCACGGCGCTCCCCCGGTCGAAGCTCCCCTCCACCGAGAGGATGCCCGCCGCGAGGAGGCTGGAGCCCCGCTCGAGGGCCCGTCTGCAGCCCGCATCCACCACGAGCTCCCCCACGAGGCGCTTGCCGAAGGCGATCCAGCTCTTCCGCACCTTCAGGTGGGACTCCTTCGCCGGGAAAACCGTGCCGATGGGCTCGCCGGCGAGGATGCGGCGCACATTGCCGTCCTCGCTCCCCGAGGCAATGACCATGGACGTGCCTGCATTCATGGCGACCTGGGCCGCCTCCAGCTTCGTCGCCATGCCGCCGGTGCCGAGGCTGGAGCCCGCGCCCCCGGCGAGGGCCCGCACCTCCGGGGTGATCTCCGCCACCTCGGGGATGAGGGTCGCCGATGGGTCCGTGCTGGGGTTTGCCGTATAGAGGCCGTCGATATCCGTCAGAAGGATGAGGGCATCCGCATCGATGAGGGTCGCCACCACGGCGGAGAGGTTGTCATTGTCACCGATCTTGATCTCATCCACGGATACCGCATCGTTCTCATTGATGATGGGGAGCGCCCCCATGGCGAGAAGCGCCAGCAGCGCATCCCTGGAGTGGAGATATTGGTGGTGGCGCACGGCGTTCTCCTTCGTCAGGAGCACCTGGCCGATGGTCACGCCGTACTCGGCAAATATCTTTTCATAGATATGCATGAGGACGCCCTGTCCGATGGCGGCGATGGCCTGCTTCTTCGGAATGTCCGTGGGCTTTTCCGCAAGGCCTAGCTTCCCGAGGCCCGCGGCTATCGCCCCCGAGGACACGAGGACAATTTCCTTCCCCGCGTTCTTGAGGTCCGCTAGCTCCCGCAGCAGGTGCTCGATGCGCCCCAGGTTCAGCCGCCCCGTGGCGTGGGTCAGCGTGCTGGTCCCCACCTTGACGACGATGCGGTTCGCCTCTTTCAGACGGCTTCTGGCATCCATGGCGTTCTCCTCACTTTTTAAGAACCGCTGATTAAATGAGGTGCTCCGGATTTGCGTGGATACGCTGTATCTCCCTAGGAGACAAACCGGAGGCGTAGCAGAGCTACGCTGAGGATTTGTCGACGACGGGAGGACAGTGCAGACGCGTGAAGACGGAGTGTCGAATTAATCAGTGGTTTCTTCACTTGGGCAGGTTGATTTTCGGCGCGTCGAAGTTCCGCTTGAAGAGGAGCCCGTTGCGCCCGATGAGCTGGACGAGATTGGCATCGACCCGCTCCGCCAGCATGGTGATGGCCTCCTCCGGAGTCATGAGGGCGTTCTGGTTCACCCGCACCTTGATGAGCTCCCGCTTCTTGATGGCGTCTTTGGCAGAGGTCACCACAGATGGGGTCACCCCCTCCTTCCCGATGGGCACCACTGGCTCCAGCGTCATCCCCATGGACCGAAGAAAGCTCTTCTGCTTCCCCGTCAATGAATTTCGTATCATATTTACTCCCTATATTCAAATTCCATATCACCGATGCGGACGGTCTGGCCCTCTTTGATGCCCCGCTCCTTCAGCTTCTCGTCGATGCCCTTGATGCGCCAGATATACTGGAAGCGGCGCACGGCCTCGTCGTTGTTGAAGTTCGTCATGATGACCAGCT